>SXPW01000078.1 GCA_005793785.1 Actinomycetota bacterium
AGCATGCGCGGACCGAGCGCAGCCAGCACGCGCCGCGGCGTCGAAGTCGGCGCAGCGGCGGCGTACAGTCCGGAATCCATCTGATCGAGGTACGCCACCATCGCCGAATACGGCTTGTCGTAACTCCCCTTGTGCAGTTTGGTGGCCATGTGTTCGTGACTTGCACCGATTCCGAGGGTGAAGCGCTCGCCGAATGCTTCGCTCAGCGTTCGCCAGCCCGCCTGCATCGTGATGGCCGAGCGCGCATACATCGACGCAATTCCCGTGGCCACCCCGATTCGTTTGGTCGCGGACAACAACAGCGCACACGACGCGAACGGTTCACGACCAACGGCCTCGGGCACCCAGATGCATCCGTATCCGAGTTCCTCCAATTCCTGCGCCGCCTCCTGCGCCTTACCCATCGGCTGAACGTCGAGGGCGAATGTCCAGACGCCGACTCGCCCCAGACCGAAATCGGGATTCGCGCCGCGTGCCACGACTCAACCGTAGTTGTCCTTCCTGCATCACCGGCAACCGCACACAACACCACGATGACCCGCCCTTCGCATCGTTTGGCACTCGCTGTCGTGCTTTCTTGGATGATGACGGGCTGCTCTTCGGTACCCGGCACCCCGAGCGGCTCGGACGCCGACGGTCTCGTCGTGTCACGTGCAATCGTCGAGGAGGTGGTGGATGGCGACACGGTGCGCATGCGCGTCGATGGCGACGTCGAGTCGGTCCGACTCCTGGGTATCGACACTCCGGAAACCCGACACCCCACCAAACCAGTCGAATGCTTTGGACCACAGGCGAGCGCCGCACTCGGCGCACTGCTCCCCGAAGGTATGCAGGTGCGAATCGAACGCGACATCGAGTCGCGCGACGCCTACGGAAGGCTCTTGTTGTACGTCTTCGTCGTCGGCCCGACGTCCGAAGTGTTCGTCAACCTCGCTCTCGTGCGTCACGGATTCGCACGTTCGTTGATCATCGAACCGAACGTTCGATATGCCGAGTCGTTGGTGAACGCTGCGTTCGACGCACAACGCAACGCCCGCGGTCTGTGGCGGTATTGCAAGTAGCGTCGCAGTGTGTCTTCACGGTCGGAGGAATCAACGCCGTACGTGCGGTATTCGCTGAACGAGGCGCTGGGTCATTCGACGGACGCAAAACTCGTCGTTCTGAGCTGCGACGACCTCGGCGCCTTCCATGCTTCGAATGAGGGAGTGCTCTCGTCCCTGCACGATGGTGCGGCGACGTGTGCTTCGTTGATGGTGCCAGCACCGTGGGCGCGGCATGCCGTCTCCAACCTCCGTACAGGTGACGACATCGGCGTGCATCTCACGCTCGTTTCCGAGCATCCGGCGTACCGATGGGGCCCGCTTACCTACTCACCGTCACTCCAATCGGGTGACGGCGGATTCCCGTCAACGCTTGACGACCTGTGGGAACATGCAGATCCCGAGGAGGTGCGGCGTGAATGTCGGGCCCAGGTCGAGCGTGCTCTGCTGTGGGGTGTCGACGTCACCCACTTGGCACCGCATCTCACCGCCATCACCCTGCGACCCGAGTTCTTCGGGGTGTACCTCGACATCGCCGCGGAGTACCGACTCCCCATTCGACTTCCTTCCTCGATCAGCACCCACGAGGCAGGCTTCGACTTTCGTGGTCTGGCGCGCGAAGCGGGCGTGTTCTTTCCCGACCACTTCGACCATGACTGGTCATCGGGAAGTCGCCAACGGGTGCTGAAGGCGATTGCGGCGCTGCAGTCGGGCGTCACCGAGATCCACGTACAACCGGTGATCGACTCCCCCGAAGTGCGGGCAATCGGCGATGTCTGCGGAGGATGGATCGACGATTACGAATTCGTCCGCAGCGTCGAACTACGCGAAGCACTCCGGACTGCCGGCGCCACGATGATCGGTTACCGGCAGATCAGGGACGCGATGCGAGCCGCTGCAACACGGGGCTGACCTCTCCGGATTGGAGAAGTGCGAACAGCGCGCCAGAACCGCCGCTGACCTTGAGTTTTCCCTGCATGTACAGCGACGTCGGGTCGACGTGTGCCTCCGCCGCCGGCACCGTGATCACCAGCGACGCATCGTCGGGCCCCTCCACCACTTCGTCCTTCTTCCCGAAGGCAACTCGATACTGCACCGTCGTCATGATTGATGGGCGACCGAACGGATTCCGGCGAACAAGTCGTCCTCGAGTTCCCCACCCGACCTCGTTGTCGGAACCAACGTTCGGGCGAGCACCCAGTCCTCGTAGGGAAACACCTGGGCGAGTTCCTCGTCACTGAGGCCGAACCAGAACGGTTCCTTCTCGTCCACCTGGGTCTTGTGCGCGCGCAACGCCCCCGAACGCGCCCAGAGAAAGTCGGCGACGTGGAGGCGTGTCGTGATTCGATGATCCATGTCGGGTCGGTCGAACCACTTCTCGTCATATGGCGACGAGCCGCGCAGTCGCAGGAGTGCCTCGTGTACCGCCGTCAATCGCGCGCGAGACCACACCGAGTAGTACAACTTGAGTGGCTGCCATGCGGCACCAGCGTCGGGATACCACTCGTCGTCGCCTGCACGGTCGAACGCCAGCACGCTGATGTCGTGCACCTTCAGGTGGTCGGGATGGGGATACCCGCGTTGGTCGTCGCCGTAGGTGATCACTACCTGCGGTCGGTGGCGACGAATGAGGCCCACGAGTCGGCCCGTTGCCTCGTCGATGTCGGCCATGTGAAAGCAGTCGGGATGCGAGTTGGCGGGCGACTCCGGCATTCCGGAGTCGCGATAACCGAGCATCTCCACCTTGGAGAATCCGATCACGGTGGTGGATGCCGCGAGTTCGAGCGGTCGCATCGATGCAAGGAGTCGTTTTGCAGCCGGTTCGTCGAGTCCGTGGAACGGTTGTCCGGGTTCCTTGAGCGCGGGATTGTTGACGTCTCCCTCCTCACCACCCGTGCAACACACCAACACGGTGTGCACTCCCTCCCGCGAATACTTCGCCAGGGTGGGCGCACCCTTGGATGCCTCGTCATCGGGGTGTGCGTGCACGGTGAGCAGGCTCAAAGGCTCGTTCATTCGCCGACGCACGCTAGTGGACTGCGCAGTATTCGCTCGTCGACCTCGTACTCTCGTAGACGATGTTCGAACGCAACGACCTTCATCGTGCAACCACACGGTCAGCACATCGCCGTCTCGCCGTACCACGGATCGTCACCATCGCAACGTTGACGGTCGTACTCGCATCGTGCTCCCGCGACGGTCGAACACTTGCTCCGGCACTCCCCGAACAGTCGGAATCCATCGCCATCGCACCGGCCGACACCGCCCAGTCGTTGCAACCGAGCGAGACCTTCTCGGTGATTGGTCCGTGGACGGAGGGTGCCGATGTCGACCTCGCCTACACGTGTTACGGACGGAACGTTTCACCGTCGTTACAGATCTCCGGACAACCCACGGGCACGGCGTCACTCGCCGTCCTGTTGCACGACGTGGAGTCCCCCGATCTCGTGCTGTGGTTGATGGCGAACATCTCTGCAGGCACCGTCGCCATCGGTGAGGGCGCCCAGCCACCCGACGTGGTGGTGGCCACGAACAGTGGGGGGATCGTCGGATACACGCCCCCGTGTCCCGGGAGCGGCGAGCGAAGTCAATATCTGCTGACGGTCTTCGCGCTCGACAAGGTGCTCGACGTTGCGGAACTCACCGATGCGACGGGGACAATCGACGCGGAATCCCTGCTGACGGCGGTCGAGATGAGCACGTTCGATCTCGCGGAAAGCACGTTCTACGTGCAGGCACCCTGACGACCACCCGCACGACGGCGGTCGTCCACCTGCGACGTCGCTGACGCTCCCGCATCCGCAACGTTCAACCTGAGAGACTTGGGGCATCGACCGCGCACTCGCCTCGCTCCCCGTCGCTCTGTGCGAAACCGATCTCGATGGTCGCCTCACCACGGCCAATGACGCCTTCCGCGCGCTCGCCTTGGGTGGTGCGCCGCTCACTCTCGGTGTTGCTCCCTGGTCGCATGCGGTTCCCGCTATTCGAACCGACATGGAGGCCCGGTGGGTCGTCGTGCGCGAGTCGGGTACGGATTTCGCGGCACATTTCGCGGTGAGCACGCTCGACGGCACCCAACGGGTGATTGCCATCTCGCTCGTGGCGGTTCGGGACGTCGCGGGAGTCGTCGTGCGCTACGTCGGCACGGCTCAGGATGTCACGACGATCGCAAACCACGACCGGCTCAGCGAACAACTCGTCGGCGCTCTCGATGCGGCACGTGACGCACTCGTCGTCTACGACGCATCGTTGCGACTGGTATTCGCCAACCGCGGCGCCGGCGAGGTGCTGGGTATCTCCGACTCGCGTGAAGACGTCGGCGAGGCGTCAACGACCTTCCTTGATGCGGTTCGAAACCAAGTACCACGCGACGTGCTGACGGGATCGTCACTCAATTCCTGGACCGGTGAACTCGGACATCGGAGTCCCGACGGATTCATGCGGACGCTCCTCGTCACTCTGCACGTCGTTCGCGGATCGGATGCGACGGTCGATCACTACTCCGTGATTGCCCGCGACATCACGGAGCACAAGCAACTGCAATCCGAACTGCAACGACAAGCCACGCACGACGAGCTCACCGCCCTCCCGAACCGCACCCTGTTCTTGCGGCGTGTCGCCGAGGCACTCGACCGCAGTCGTACGCTTCGCAGGGGTGTCGCGGTGATGTTCCTCGACTTCGACGGTCTCAAACATGTGAACGACACGGTTGGTCATCGTTTCGGTGATCAATTGATTGCAAGCGTCGGTCAGCGGCTCGTGAACGCCACTCGACCTGCCGACGTGGTGGCGCGATTGAGCGGCGACGAATTCGCCGTGTTGGCAGAAGGTGTCACCGACGAGTCACTCGCTCTCGAGATTGCCGAGCGCCTGCGCAACAGCGTGACCGGTCAACACGTCATACACGGCGTGGAAATCACCTCCGGCGCAAGCGTCGGCGTCGCCATCGCGACTTCTGCCCTGCTCGATGAACAGTCGCCAGCCGACGCCGCACTGACGTTGCTGGTGAACGCCGATACCGCGATGTATCGTGCCAAACAACGCGGCAAGGGGCGCTGTGAGATCTACAGCGAAGAGATGCGTACGCAGGCACGTGACCGACTGGCGCTCGCCTCACAGCTCGAGCGAGCCCTCGCCCGCAACGAACTTGCCGTCGTTTACCAACCGATGGTGTCATTGCACACCGGACGAGTCGTCGGTATCGAGGCACTCCTGCGTTGGAACCATCCGCAACGGGGTGTGCTGACGCCCCCGGCGTTCCTGGACGTCGCGGAAGAGACCGGGGTGATCGGACCGATCGGTGACTGGACCATTGCGCAAGCCGCGCGAACCCTGCACGACCTCCTCGAGGATGGCACCGTCGAGCGCACCACGACGCTGCACGTGAACGTGTCCCCGCGGCAATTGAGCGATGCGGGATTCGTCGAACGCACCACCAACGCGGCGTCGGTGGCGGGTATCGAACTTCGCCAGTTGATGCTCGAATTCACCGAATCGACGGCGCTCGCCGGCAACTCGGCCATCACTCGGAGCCTCAACGCGCTTTCTCGCCTGGACGTCGGTCTCGCCATCGACGACTTCGGAACCGGTTACTCCTCGTTGGCCCATCTCCGCGACTTCCGTGCCGCCCAGCTCAAACTCGACGGGACGTTCATCCGCAACGTCGGTCGGGAGAGCACCGACGACCCGATCGTAAGGTCGATCGTGCAACTCGCACATTCACTCGACATGACCGTCGTTGCCGAGTGGGTGCAGTCGGTGGAGCAACTGCAGAGACTGCGACTGCTGGGCTGTGATCATGCACAGGGCAACCACGTGTGCGAACCGACCGACGAATCGGGTCTACGCAACTTCGTACGTGGGATCACCGACGGAGTTGGTCGTCGGGCCGATCACTCCGGTGGTACGGGAGCAGGACCGCTCCCCGAATAGAACGCCAAGACCGGAGCGGCGGAGTCGGCCAGGCGTAATACCGAGTTGCCGCGAACGGTGTCCCCGTACGTGTCCAGCGCAAACCGGCGCAAGCGCCCCGTCGCCGCAGGTCTCATCGTGCGGGCGAAATCCAGCACGTCGAGTCGCTCGTCCACGAGGAGCGCCGACGTTGCACCACGCAGGACCGTGCCCGCCCGGAACGGATCCGACACCGTCCGGTTGACCGCGGTTTGCATGAGCAGTGCCATGAACAACCGCTGTCGCTTACCGCGGCCGATGTCGGACGTGCCGTCGATTTGCCATTGACCGTCGATCTTCTCCTCGAAGTACCTGCTACGTGCGTACGCCAGCGACTCGATGCCATCGAGGTTCTTGCAGCCCGGCTTGATGTACAAGCCCGTATTCCTGTCGCGCGTCGGATGTTCCACGCACACGGTGACGCCGCCGACGGCGTCCACCAAGTCCTTGAATCCCTGGAAATCGATCTCCAGGTAGTGGTGGATCGGAATACCGAGTGCGCGATTCACCGTGCGCACCACCACGGCGGCGCCTTCCCGGTAGGCCACGTTGATTCGCTCGGTGTCCTCGGAATCGCCGATGGTCACCCAGAGATCGCGCGGAATCGAAAGCAGCGAAATGATGCCGGTCGACTTCTCGACGTTCACCACCATCAACGTGTCGCTGCGTCGACCTTGCACGTCGCTTTCGCCGCCGACGTTGGCGTAATCAGGATCGTTGGGATCCGCGCCGGCGCGCGAATCGGAGCCAACGACGAGGAAGTTGACGAAGTTGTCGCTCGGTTCACTCAACACCGACGTGAGTGAGAGTTCGCGGCGCACACCGTCAAGATTCGAATCGAGCGCTCGGCCCACTCCCACGACGCCGGCGGCGCCGATCACGACGACGAGCACCAACGCAATCAACCAGTGCTGACGTCGTTCGCGCGACGTTCGTTCGCCGGGTTGCGCACTTCCTTCGTTCACGAGGCAACCAGGATTCGACTCGACATTCCCGTTCGAAGGTACTGGGATTACCGCCCGCGGAGGTGAATGACGTCGCCGACCTCCACCACGTGTCGCTTCCCCTGATCGTCCCGAACCACGAGCCGGGATTCCTCGTCGATGTCCTCGGCGATGCCGGTGATGGTGGCACCTTCGCGCAATTCCACCCGCACGGGTAGTCCGAGCGTGGCCAATGCCGATCGATGTTCGGCGTGAAGTTGCGACTCGACCAACGGATGCCGTCGATCGATTTCGGTGAGCATTGCCGAGAGGAGACTCAGCGGAGCTATCGACTCGGCACCCGGCGCTTCGGATGTTGGCGAGAATGAAGCGTTCGCCGCTTCGGCAACGAGATTCGTGGCTCCCGATGGAGACCATCCGACGTTCACGCCGATGCCCACGACGACGAAACCATCGCGCGGTGACGCGACGGCAAGGAGTCCACCGAGTTTCCGTGTACCGACGACGAGGTCGTTGGGCCATTTCATCTCCGGTCGGACGCCGGCCAACTCCACACACGCTGCCCGTGCGGCGAGCCCGACGATACGCGGATATCGATGCATCCGCGACGAGTCGTCACGGAACAAGAGTGAGCACAAAAGATTTGTACCGCGAACCGCTTCCCACGTTCGATCAAGCCGCCCCTTGCCGGCCGTCTGAAAGTCGGCCACGACGACGCTTCGTTCCGGCGCGCCCGCGGCAGCACGCTCGTACAAATCGTCGTTCGTCGACCCGGTTTCGCTCACATGGTGGACGACCCACCCGATGGGCCAATTCGGCTGCGAACTAGGATTTGTCGGACTCACTGCCCCAAGAAGATAGGTCTTCGTGCCCAAGAAAATCCTGATAGCCAATCGCGGCGAAATTGCGGTACGCGTCATTCGCACCGCCCGCGAGATGGGTATCGCCACGGTGGCCGTGTACTCGGACCTCGATCGCAATGCGTTGCACGTGCGACTTGCCGACGAGTCCTATGCCCTCGGAGGAGAAACGGCGGCCCAGAGCTACCTCAACACCGAGGCGATTCTCGACGTCATTCGTCGAAGCGGCGCCGACGCCGTGCATCCCGGCTACGGATTCTTCTCCGAAAATGCCGACTTCGCCCAAGCAATCACCGACATGGGCGTTGCATTCATCGGACCACCACCTGCGGCAATCGTGGAGATGGGCGACAAGGTGTCGTCTCGCAAGGCGGCGCTGCGCGGCGGAGCGCCGATCGTCCCCGGCACCACCGAGTTCGTCCATTCGGCCGACGAGATCATCGAGTTCGGCAAATCGAACGGCTGGCCACTTGCCATCAAGGCTGCGTTCGGTGGCGGCGGTCGCGGAATGAAGGTGGTGAAGGACGCTGCTTCCGTGCAGGAAGCGATGGATTCGGCCAAGCGGGAGTCGAAGGCTTTCTTCGGGCGCGACGAGATCTACGTGGAGCGATACCTCACGTGGCCGCGCCACGTCGAAGTGCAGCTCGTCGGAGACAAGCACGGCAACGTCGTCTGGGTGTCGACTCGCGACTGCTCGGCCCAGCGCCGACACCAAAAACTCATCGAGGAGGCTCCTGCCCCGGCGCTCCCCGACGGTATCGAGGAAGCGATGGGCGAGGCGGCCGTCAAGGCTGCACGTGCCGTCGGTTACTACAACGCCGGGACCGTCGAATTCATCTACCAGGACGGTGAGTTCTTCTTTCTCGAGATGAATACCCGACTACAAGTAGAGCATCCCGTCAGCGAAGTCATCACCGGGATCGACCTGGTGGAATGGCAGATTCGCGTCGCCGACGGTGAGCATTTGCCGATGACGCAAGCGGAAGTCGCGGCGGCGCGGCATGGACACGCCATCGAGATTCGCATCAACGCCGAAAATCCGGCGGGCGGAAAGTTCCTCCCGTCGCCCGGCACCATCGGCACCCTCAAGACACCCGACGGATTCGGTGTGCGCTTCGACGGCGGATACGAGTCCGGGGACACCATCAGTCAGTACTACGACAACCTCGTCGGCAAACTCATCGTGTGGGGCAAGGATCGCCCGTCCGCCATCGCCCGAACCATTCGGGCACTCGAGGAGATGAAGGTGGACGGTGTGCACACCACGATTCCCGCCGACCTCGCGATCCTCCGCCACCCCGATTTTTCCGCCATGCAGCACAGCACCAAGTGGGTGGAGGAACGACTCGACCTCTCCGGGGTGTCCTCGCAAATCTCCGCAAGTGAACCCCCGTCGGCCGGACTGGTGGAGAAGTCCACGACCGTCGAGGTGAACGGCAAGCGATTCGACGTCCGGGTGTGGGTACCCGAATCCGCCGGTACGACAGCATCTCCGCGTCGTTCGACTCGCGCATCGGCAGCCGCCTCGAGCGGGGTCGCCACCGGCGACGTGGTCGCCCCGATGCAAGGCACGATCGTGAAGGTGCTCGTCACCGTCGGTCAAGAGGTGAAGGCCGGCGACGCCGTCATGGTGCTGGAAGCCATGAAGATGGAGAATCAACTGCAGGCGGACAAGTCGGGTACGGTCAGTGCCATCAAAGTGAAGGCCGGCGACAAGGTTGGTTCGGGCGACGTGCTCGTCGTGATTTCGTGAACACGGTCGTTTCGTGAACGAAGAACACGCTCCCGAGGGCAGCGCGACGAATCTCGCCGCATTTCGGGCCCAACGCCTCGACGAAATCGCCCGACTCCGGGCGAAGGGGCTCAATCCATATCCGTACCGTTTCGATCGCACCCACACCCTCGGCGAGATTCGCGCGACTCACGGGACTCTCGAACCCGGCAGTGAAACCTCCGCCTCGGTCGCCATCAGCGGTCGTGTCATGCTGAAACGCAACCAAGGAAAACTCCAGTTCCTCACCGTGCGCGACCGCTCCGATGAGATTCAATTGTTCGTGAGCAAGTCGGTGGTGGGCGACGAGGCGTTCGACGACATCGCCACGCTCGATCTCGGTGACTGGGTCGGTGCGACGGGAACGGTGATGACCACCCGCAAGGGCGAGTTGTCCGTCAAGACCAGTGAGGTGCATTTGTTGGCGAAGGCATTGCGACCGATGCCCGACAAGTGGCACGGATTGTCCGACGTCGACACGAGGTTTCGTCAGCGCTACGCCGACTTGATCGTCAACGCCGAGGCGCGACGCACGTTCGAGATTCGCCACGCCGTCATCTCCAGCATTCGCGCCACGCTCGGCGAACGCGGGTATGCGGAGGTGGAAACCCCCGTACTGCACATGGAGGCAGGCGGCGCCCACGCCCGCCCGTTCATCACCCACCACAATGCGCTCGACATGCAGTTGTACCTACGTATCGCCCTCGAACTCCACCTCAAGCGGCTGATCGTGGGTGGAATGGAGCGCGTGTACGAGATCGGCCGGGTCTTTCGCAACGAAGGAATCTCCACCCGACACAATCCCGAGTTCACGATGCTCGAGTGCTACGAGGCGTTCGCCGACTACACCGACATCATGGAGCTGACACAACGAATCGTCGTCGATGCGGCACGTCGTGCACTCGGTACCACCACGATCGACATCGGTGGCGTGGCCTGCGATCTCACCGCTGCGTGGCCGCGCAAGCGCATGGTCGACCTCGCCGGGGAGAAGGTCGGTCGCGAACTACATCCGTCACAACCCGTTACCGATCTGCGCAAGATCGCCGACGACCACGGCGTGAAGTGGGAGTCGCGATGGGGTTCGGGAAGGATCATCGAGGAGATCTTCGCCGAGAAAGCCGAGGGCGAACTACGGATGCCCACCTTCGTCACGGGGCACCCGGTGGAGATCTCCCCGCTGGCACGCGTCGATCGCAACGATCCACACCTCACCGAACGGTTCGAACTCTTCGTGCAGGCACGCGAACTGGCCAACGGTTTCAGCGAACTCAACGATCCCGTCGAGCAACGTCAACGTTTCGAGGCGGAACAACGAGCCAAGGAGGCAGGCGACGTCACCGCCGGCACCGTCGACGAGGACTACCTCCGGGCGCTCGAGTTCGGTATGCCGCCGACGGGTGGTCTGGGAATCGGCATCGACCGACTGACGATGCTGCTGACCGGCGTCACCACGATTCGCGAAGTGATCCTCTTCCCCACCCTGCGCCCCGAGGTCGCGGAATGACCGGCACGAGTCGCGATCCGAACTTCACCCGCGCGTGGGGTGTCGGCTCGGCAACCGTGGCACCCGGCGACGTGGTGCTCGACACCCACTTCCGACGGCTCGGCTGGGGCGATGCGTGTCCCGCCGCCGACCGCGTGACCGCACCACCGCGCACGATCGATACCCGACGCGGAGTCGAGATCGTGCCCGTGGTCGTCGAGATCGACACCTCGACTGCACCGACATCGGCCTCCGACGTCTATCTGCGGCTGCACCTGTTGTCGCACCGCCTCGCGGCACCGCGCACGATCAATCTCGACGGCGCGTTCGGAATTCTCGCCAACGTGGCCTGGACGAGTATCGGACCTGTCGCACTCGACGTCCTCGAGGAGGTTCGCGACGCGGAGCGCCGCAAGGGTCAGCATCTCACCGTGAACGGAGTCGACAAGTTCCCTCGCATGACCGACTACGTCGTACCGACGGGCGTGCGCATCGCCGACGCCAGTCGGGTCCGTCTCGGCGCACACTTGGCCGCCGGCACCACGGTGATGCATGAGGGATTCTGCAACTTCAATGCCGGCACGCTCGGTGCGTCGATGGTGGAAGGTCGCATCTCGGCAGGAGTCATCGTCGGCAACGGAACCGACATCGGCGGGGGTGCATCGATCATGGGCACGTTGTCCGGCGGCGGCAAGGAGATGATCACCGTCGGCGAACGCTGTCTACTCGGCGCCAACAGCGGTCTGGGCATCAGTCTCGGCAACGACAGTGTCGTCGAGGCCGGACTGTACGTCACGGCCGGCACGCTCGTGCGCCTACCCGACGCGACGGTGGTCAAGGCGCGTGAGATGTCCGGCGTGTCCAACATGTTGTTCCGGCGCAACAGCACCGACGGCGCCGTCGAGGCCGTCGTGCGAACCGGCAGTTGGGGTGGCTTGAACGCCGCTCTCCACAAGAATTGACGAAGCAGCGGGGTCGAGTGGCACGATGGTGAACTTCGAGGATTTTTCGTCGCTCGCACGGGCGCGCCGAACCAACCTGATGATCGACCGCAGTCGCGACGTCGAACCGGCGGTCGTGCAGCAACTCTGCGAACTCGCCACCTGGGCACCGAACCACAAACTCACCTGGCCGTGGGTATTCGCCGAGGTTCGTGGTGAAGCACGGCTCAAACTCGGGAACGCGTGTGCCGACGTCATGGTCGCTCAGGGCGAGCCCGAGCCCCGCGTGACGAAGACCCGTGGCAAGTTCGCCCGCACACCCGTGGTCCTCGTCGTTGGCTCCGAGGTCGGTGACAGTGAACTTCGGACGGTGGAGAATCGTGACGCGGTGGCCGCCGCCGTTCAAACGCTGCTCCTCGGAGCAACCACGTTGGGTCTGGCGACCTTCTGGTCGTCGTGTCCGAAGGGCGCCAACGAGGCCGTCGCCACCTTCTGCAGGTTTCCGCAGGAGACCGCCATCGTGGCGATGGTCTATCTCGGCTGGCCGACCGACTCGCCCAAGAGCATCGACCGGCCGCCGCCGCGCATCCACCGCATCGAATCCTGATCGTCGCCGCTCGATTCGCGGCACGCGACGCTCAGCCGGGGCGATGCACTCCGAACACGTCGCGCAACGCGTCACTGACCTCGCCGAGTGTGGCGTTCGCCCGCAACGCTGCCTTCATCGGATACAGCAGGTTGTCGTTGCCGCGCGCGGCGGCACGCACCTCGTCCAATTTGGCGGCGACGACCACGGCATCTCGCCCGGCCTTGAACGCCTTCAGCCTGGCGATTTGACTCACTTCGCGCTCGGCATCGACCTTCAAAACGGGCGTTTCCAGCACATCGTTCGTGGTGAATTTGTTGACCCCCACGATGGTTCGGGTGTCGTCGTCGATGCTTTTGGTGTAGGCGTACGCGGCTTCGTCGATCTCCTCCATCTGGAATCCGGCCTCGATGGCATTCACCGCGCCGCCCATGTCATCGATTCGTGAGATGTACTCCCACGCGAGGCGTTCGACCTCGTTGGTGAGTGATTCCACGTAGTACGAGCCGGCGAGTGGATCCGGTGTGTCGGTGATACCGCTTTCATAACCGATGATCTGCTGGGTGCGCAGCGCGATTCGCGCCGCCTCCTCGGTCGGCAATCCGAGCGCCTCGTCGTATCCGTTCGTGTGCAAACTCTGCGTACCACCCATTACCGCGGCCATGCTTTGCACGGCGACTCGCACCACGTTGTTGAGCGGCTGTTGGGCAGTGAGCGTCGCCCCGCCCGTTTGCGTGTGGAACCGCATGAGATGGCTGGCCGGATTCCTTGCCCCGAAGCGTTCCGTCATGATGCGATACCACATCCGTCGGCTGGCCCGGAACTTGGCAACCTCCTCGAAGAAATTGTTGTGACCGTTCCAGAAGAAACTCAGTCGCGGGGCGAATGCATCCACGTCGAGTCCCGCATCCACCGCGGCTTGCACGTACGCGATGGCGTTGGCCAGGGTGAACGCCAATTCCTGCACCGCGGTGCTGCCGGCTTCGCGGATGTGGTACCCGGAAATGGAGATGGTGTTCCATTTCGGAACGTGCTTGGCGCAGTAAGCGAAGATGTCGGTGATGATCCGCATCGATGGTCGCGGCGGATACACGTACGTGCCGCGGGCGATGTACTCCTTCAGCAGGTCGTTCTGGATGGTTCCGCTGATCGCATCGGCTGGAACGCCTCGCTCCTCGGCAACCAACTCGTACAAGAGGAGCAGGATTCCGGCCGTCGAATTGATGGTCATCGAGGTCGTGACCTTGTCGAGCGGCAGGTCGGCGAGGAGCGTTCGCATGTCGTCGAGGGAGTCGATCGCGACTCCCACCTTTCCCACTTCACCGGCCGCACGCGGATGGTCACTGTCGTATCCCATCTGGGTCGGAAGATCGAATGCACACGAGAGGCCCGTCTGTCCCGCCTCGAGCAGGAATTTGAATCGGGCATTGGTGTCGGCTGCGGTGCCGAACCCCGCGTATTGACGCATCGTCCACAAACGGTCACGGTGCATCGTCGGGTAGATCCCGCGCGTATACGGCGCCGCGCCCGGTACACCGAGGCTCACCGACGGATCAATCCCTGCAGTCGACGATTCGTCGTACAACGACCGAATTTCGATGCCCGAATCCGTTCGCTTGCCGTCGGGCGACTTCACCATGCGCGTCCCAGACTACGAGCGGCACGCTGCGCGACTCCACGCCTAACCTTGGGGTATGGCCATTACCGAGCATCCGGGCGTCACCAAATCCATCGATGGAGTTCCCCTCGTTCCCAAGGAACTCATCGACATCGGTCCCCAGCCGACGCGCTCGATCGAAGAGGAGCGCCAGGAACGAAAACAAAAACTCGCCGGCGCTCTACGCATCTTCGGACGACTTGGCTTCGGTGAAGGTGTGGCCGGACACATCACGGTGCGCGATCCGGAGTTTCCCGACCATTTCTGGGTGAATCCGTTCGCACGCAGTTTCCGCCTGATGCGGGTCTCCGATCTGATCCTCGTCAACCACGATGGTGACGTCGTGTACGGCAATCAGCCGGTCAATCGCGCGGCGTTCTGTATTCATGCCGCCATACACCAGGCTCGGCCCGACGTGGTCTCGGCTGCCCACGCCCACACCGTGTACGGCAAGGCATGGGCGGCGCTCGGACGTCGACTCGACCCGATCACCCAGGACAGTTGCTACTTCTACGACGACCACGTGGTCATCGCCGAGCAGGGTGGCGCCGTGGTGATGGAGCCGGCTGCCGGACGGGAAATTGCTGCCAAGTTCCCCACCGGAAAAGCGGCGATACACCAGAACCACGGGCTCTTCACGGTCGGTGCGACGGTTGACGCTGCCGCCTATTGGTTCCTCTCGATGGAACGAACGTGCATGGCCCAGATCATGGCGGAGTCCGTCGGAACTCCGAAGTTGATCCCCCACGAGATGGCGGAGTACACGCGCAACCTCACCGCCCACCCGCTGGCTGGCTGGCTGAACTTCCAGCCGTTGTGGCAGGAGATCTGTCGCACCGACCCGGAATTGTTCGACTGAAGTCCTCGCGCAATCCGCTCAATACCGCGCCACCGGAGGCGCTGTTCGTGTTGTCGGGAATCAGTCAATACGTCGGCGCCGTCATTGCGGTGCGGCTCTTCGAACGACTGTCACCCGCGCCATCGGCCTGGTTCAGGGTGATCGGGGCCGCTTTCTGGTTGTTGATCTTCTCCGCCGGAAACCTTCGTCGACACGGACGTTTCACCCGACCCCAACTCAAGGCGGCGGCGCTCTTCGGTGTCGCCACGGCCTTCATGAACCTCACCTTTTACATGGCAATCGATCGACTCGACCTTGGCAAGGGAGTGGCGATCGAATTCATCGGTCCCATCACCGTTGCGGCACTCACCACACGTACCAAGCGCAACGCCGTTGCCCTTCTGCTCGCCGCAATTGGTGTCGTGGTGTTGTCGGGAATCGAGATCGATAAAGAGCCGCTCGGTTTGTTCTTCATCTTCCTCGCCGCATTGTTCTGGGGCGTCTACATCGTCCTCGGTGCGCGTGTCGCGAACTACGACCGCGGCGTCGCGGGTTTGGGAATCGGGCTGGCCATCGGCGCAGTGTCGATTGCTCCGTTCGGAATTCCGGGAAGTGGTCCGGCGTGGAACAGTCCGTCGTTGATCGGATGGTGTCTCCTGGTCGGACTCTTCTCGAACGCCATCGCGTACGGGATCGACCAGTACACGCTGCGGCGAATACCCGTGCGCAGATTCTCCATCCTTCTCGCACTACTTCCGGTCACGGCGACCGTGTTCGGTTTCCTGTTCCTCGAGCAGACACCTTCGACGATGGATCTCGTCGGAATCGTACTCGTGCTCATTGGTGTCATCGTGCAGCAGCGCGAAGTCCTGCCGTAGACTTTCGGTAAGCGGGCGAAGGAGAGTTCTACTTCACCATGCATTCCCCCACATTGCAGCGGTCGTTCGCTGTCGGCATCGTTGCCCTCCTCGTTTCGTTGCTGGCGCCCGTGCCGAAACCCGTCGATGCGGCGGAAGGTCAACTTCCCGCCGCATACCTCATTTACGGTCGCGGCTACGGTCACGGTCGCGGACTGAGTCAGTACGGCTCGTACGGATGGGCCACGACGCACGGTTGGTCGTGGCAGCAGGTCCTCGACTTCTATTACGGCGGTGCCACCGGCAACGTCGTGGCACCGATCGACAACCCCAACGACACCATTCGGGTATGGCTCAGCGCTATGGGCACCTACCAAACCGGTGTCGTCGCCGACGTTCAGAACGCCCTGGTCCTCGAGGACCCGGTGCCGGGTCGCGTGTGGACGTCGCTGGTCGCGCGCGAAGTGAGCGAGAAGGTGTACCGAGTGTGGGGATCCACCACTCGTCGCTGCTCGTTACCCAGCCAGGATCCCGTTTCCGTTGGATTCGAATTGATCGGTGACGTTGCCGATGGGGTGTCATTCACCACCCAGGTCGGTCAAGATCCTGCCGCAGCACCGACTCAGACCATCGGATTGTGCGAGCCAAAGTCCGACAAGGCCCACCGGGTTCGCTACTACCGCGGACTCATTCGGGCGATGAACAACTCGCGCAACGAGAATCGAACCATCAACATCACCACGATGGAGAGTTACCTGCGTGGTGTCGTTCCACGCGAATCCCCCGCTTCGTGGGGCGATGTCGCGGGAGGTGCCGGCATGAATGCACTTCGTGCCCAAGCAGTAGCCGCGCGCAGTTATGCAGCGACCGAGAACCGCTACGCGGGATTGGCCAATACCTGTGACACGCAGGATTGCCAGGTGTACCTCGGAGCGGCGCTTCGCGAAGGTGTGAGCGAACAGCCATACAGCCTCGAGGATCCTCGCACCGACGCAGCGATCGCCGAGACAGCGGGCGTGGTCGTTCGCGCACGCAACGGCAGCGTCGTACGAACGGAGTTCTCGTCCAGCAACGGCGGCCGTACTGCAGGTGGTGTCTTCACGGCGCAGGCCGACCCTGGTGACCTCGCCGCGAACTCTTCCCTCATGACGTGGACGCGAAGCGTGAGCGCAACGCAACTGCAGCAGAAGTACCCGCAGATCGGTACCTTGACGTCGATCACCACCACCCACGACGGTCTCGGTGGTGACTGGAACGGATATACGACCGAGGTCGCCATCTCGGGCACGAGCGGCAACGTGAAGATGTCCGGTTGGGCGTTTCGAACCGCGCTCGGACTGCCGGCGCCGTGGTACGGAGTCACCCCGGTGTACCCCGCCGAATTCGAAGCAGCACCGGTGGGACGCGTGCTACTCATCGGCGACTCCATCGGGGCCAGCATCACCACCGAATTTGCGAGCATCGTGTCGCCCGCGTATCAGAACGTCGACTTCCAAGCGGTGCCCAACCGTTGTCTCGTCGGCTCGGCGTGCGTCGAGCCCTCGATTGGCTTGCCGGACGCCCCCGCCGTGATCAATGCACTCACATCGGACACCATGCCGACGATTGCGGTACTGCAACTCGGCTACAACGACTCCCCCTCAACGTTCGCCCAGGACATCGATCAGGTCGTAACGGCACTCAATGCTCGCGCCGTTCAACGGATAATCTTCGTGAATCTCTCCACACGACGGGCGTCGGTCGACTACAACGGCTCGAACGCAGCGTTGGCCGCGGCGACCCAGCGGTATCCGAACGTCACCGTGCTCGACTGGAACACGTACAGTGCAGGTCCCGACAAGACCCGTTGGTTCAGCGATTCGGTGCACCTCACCAACACCGGTCGCGTGGAATTCGCGCTGTTCCTCCGCAATCAATTGGACGAGTTGCGGCGCGCCGGTCTCATCACCGTGGGGAGTGGCGGCATCATCCCCATGGCCGTCCCGATGACCATCGGTGAACGGGGCGAACCCATCAAGGTGCTTCAGACTGCACTGAACGTTGCACTCGGCTTGAAGAAGAAGCAACGAATCGTCATGGACGGCGCGTTCGGAAAAGGAACCGTTGCAGCGGTGAAAAAATTCGAGGAGGCAGCGGGTCTCCCCATTGACGGAGTCGCCGACGAACAAGTCATCGCCGCACTGGGGATCGACCACACCACCTTCACCTTCACGCAAGGTGCGAAGCACACCTCCGTGGTGTCCGTTCAGAAGGCGCTTTCCAACGTGTTGAAGATCAAGGTTGCAGCCGACGGCATCTTCGGCAGCGGTACCGCCAAGACGGTCTCACGTTTCCAGAAATCGGTGGGACTCAAACCGACCGGGGTCGTGGACCGCACCACATGGATGGCGCTCCTCAGCGCTTCGGCACAGCGCTAGCTCAGGGACACAGCGCTAGCTCGGGAACACAGCGCTAGCTCGGGCGCACTGCGCTGACGCCATCGAATCGTCGCTGCCACGCCGCATCGCTGACCAAATCCGGATAGGCGGCACGGTACTCACGCTTCAGCCGACCGTAGTTTCTCGCCAACTCCCACAACACGTCGACGACATCGCGCCACAGCGCGGTGAAACGGACCCAATCGCGCGAACACACGAAGCCCTCGGGCAACCGATCGTGCCGATAGAGAATGCGCTCGTGACGAACCGCCAATCCAACGGCCCGCGAATCGATTGGAGCGGTACGCAACGTGCCGCTGCGGAGGAATTTCGGGAGGAGGAAACCCCCGAGCAACGGCAACGACAAGATGAATCCGACGAGACGAACAAGTTTCGGTCGCGGAGTCGAAATGACGATCGAGCCGAGTTCGGGTGAGAGGGGTGCCGGCTTTTCCTCGGTGACGCGACGAAGCTCGTCGTGCAGCGCGGTGTGATCCACTTCCGCCAGGGCTCGGGGGCCCGCCAGGTACGCCCGCATTCCTCGAATCATGTATTCGGTACTCGCATATCGAAATCCAAACAGGTTGCGGAAGCTCAATGCAAGGAATCGCCGGGCCAGGTGCCACCACCGGTGGCGGTCGAACACCAAGGTGTCGATCGTGGCGAAATTTCGCATCTCGTAGAACAACGACGATGGGTTGTTCTTCAGGTGGAAGTCGGCGTGCCACACCGCAACACCGTTCAGCGTCACCGTGTGACGACCGGTGTGCATCAATCCGAACGCCACGTCGTCGCCTCGCACGAAGACGGGCAGCGGGTTGTCGTTCGTGACGTCGATCGGGAACGCCGTGTACCACCACGCCGAGTAGGCGAACCGCTGTTCCCGCGCATCGCGAAGCACGAGGCGTCGGTCGCGGAGATCGTCCTCCTGACCGAGTGCCCGTAACGGGTACAACGACCGCCAGAGATACCTGCTACCCGCCTCGAACTGCATCCATTGGCGTTCCTCGCTCAACATTGCGCCGTGCACGCACAATTTTGGATCCCGCGCATACGAGAACAATGCCACCGTACGCACCAGCGATTCCGTCTCGAGGTTGATGTCGTCGTCCATGAACAGCACGTGCGACGCCCATCCTTCACGTCGCAGCCACATGAGACCTCGCGCGAATCCACCCGCACCACCGAGATTGCGGTTCGGAATGACGGTGAGGTCGTCGCTCGGTGGTTCACGGAAGTCGACGTTGTTGGCATTGTCGACCACCAGTATCCGGACTCGACCACGCAGGTCGTCGAGCGATCGCACGAGTCCGAGCACCTTCTTTACCGTTGGTATCACGTAGTCCTGCCGATTGAACGTGGTGATGGAGAGATTGAGCCGCACCTCACGGCTGCGCACGGTGTCCGTTCGCCATTCCACTCGGTGCACCTCGCACTGCCCAGTTGCAACGACGCGAACGAACAACACTCCGTGCTCGGAGTGCCGTAGTGAGCCAAGGTGGAGGTCCACCGACGGCTCCGACAAATCGGCGGAGGCGATCACCTGCTCGCGCCCACGGGCCATCGACACCACTTCCGCTCGCCCGCTGCCACTGGCGAACACCCTCGCAGTCAGGACGTCCACGTTCGTGAGACGTCGCCACCGTCCGGCGTGGAACATTCCGAACGTCGTGTCGAAGGACAGCACGGCGTCCGACGAGAGGCGTGCAACCGCATCATCCCGGTTGATTGCACCCGACTCGCGCACATACAGCAACGGTTCGGCCATGTCCCGTGCGGGCAGCAGCGATCGCTGCAGGAGAGTCGAGGTCACCGCGCCATCATCCGAGCGGGTCGACGACGAACGACGGAGGAGGGGTGCCGGCTGCGAGAGCCGCTCCAACGACGTGAGCCGTCTTCAACGCCTCGTGAATCGTCACATCCATGTCCAGATAACGGTAGGTGCCGAGACGTCCGAGGAAGGTGACTCCAGATTCGGCGCGCGCCAGCTCCACGTATTCCAGGAGTTGCGCCTTCTCCTGCACGAGGCGAACGGGATAATACGGAGTATCGCGTTCACCACACAGGCGACTGAATTCCCGATAGATCACCGACGAGTTGTGCGACTCCCACGGCGCAAAGTGTTTGTGTTCCGTGATGCGGGTGAAGGGCACCGCGGCGTCGCAATAGTTGACCACGGGGCAACCCTGAAAATCGCCGGCCACGACCTCGGGTTCGAAGTCGAGCGTTCGGTACGCGAGTCTCCCATGTTCGAACTCGAAGTAGGCGTCGATTGGTCCACTCCAAAACGCGTGGTCGAACGTGCCGAGCCGCGCTCGTGAACACCGAGTGGCGAGGTGCACCGATACGTTCGGATGATCGAGGATCGCCTCCACGATCGGCGTGTAGCCGTGTTCGGGTATCCCTTGATACGGATGGTTGAAGTACGAATCATCCGCGGTGAACCGAAGCGGCAGTCGCGCCAGGATGCTCGCAGGTAATTCCTTGGGATCCACTCCCCATTGCTTGCGGGTGTAACCGGCAAAGAATGCCTCGTACAGTTCCCGACCCACCAATTTGAGGGCCTGCTCCTCGAACGACGTCGGATGCTCGATGCTCGATTCGGCACGCGCGGCGACGAATCGCTCGGCTTCCTGCGAATCCATTGTCGTTCCGAAGAACGCATTGATCAGCCCGAGGTTCATCGGCATCTGATACGCCTGCTCCCCCACTATCGCCCGAACCCGATGGCGATACGGCTTGAACGTACCGAAGCGCTGCACGTACCTCCACACCTCTTCGTGTTGCGTGTGGAAGATGTGCGGACCGTAGACGTGCACCATGACCCCGGTCTCGTGTCGCTTGGTATGACAATTGCCCCCCACATGGTCGCGTGATTCGAACACCTCGACGTGATTCCCTGCTTCGGCAAACTCGCGCGCCACGACGGCACCCGAGAATCCTGCGCCGACGACGGCAATGCTCAGCGGCACGCGCTCAATGCTACGAGTTGAGGAGTCGACGATTCGGGACGAGACGCGCGATCAACTCATCCACGGCGCGCATGCACCATCGAGATCCCGCAGTTGAATACGGTCGCGGTTCTCGTAGGTGACGTCGTTGTCGGAATCCTTGCGCAGGTTGA
>SXPW01000079.1 GCA_005793785.1 Actinomycetota bacterium
GTCGTGCGCTTAGACGACTACTACGAGGGCAACGACGTGACGGCGTAAGGCACTCATAGGGAAGCCAAGTCTGCCAGCGTCGTTCGTGGGTTCACAACCCTGCTGGGCGGGCAACCACCAAGACGCGTCGCGACAGATCACCGGCGGCGATACGTACGGGTGCCCCGGCATACGGTGCAGCGGACGGTGCCATGCCATTTGCCATGGACCGTGCATCAGCGACTTGCACCTCACCGGATACCACCACGTCGACCGTGACCCTGACGCCCGGCACGCGTCGTGCCAACAATTGACAGACGGCGACAGCGCGAAGCCGCGCGAGATCGCGCAGCAGTTTGACCGGACCTGCGCCCGCGCCACCCACACACATGACGACATCCGACGGTTTCACCGCATCGGCGAAGGCGATGACCTGCTGACGTTGCGCCGAACTGAGCGAAGTGGCAAGTGGGGCGAACGGACGAACGACAAGTGAACGTGTCCCCGCTGGAACGCCGAGCGGGAGCGTCGAGGGTGTTGATGGTGGTGGCGTGGTCGTTGGCGCGACGGTCGTTGACGTACTCGACGTTGAGGTTGTCGACGACGTTGTCGTAGGAGATGTCGTTGTACTTGACGTTGATGTTGTCGTTGTACTTGTCGGCGCGACCGTGGTGGTGGTCGTGGTGGATGACGTGGATGTCGTGGATGAAGTTGTGGACGATGTTGTCGATGAGGTTGTCGTGGTCGGCGCGGTGGGGGTCAGGCTCGCACTTGCATTCGACACCACGCCGTCGGCCACACCGTTTCGCGCCGTCACACGGAAGCGGTAACTCGTCGCGTTGGTGAGGCCGGTCACCGTGGTCGATGCGAGAACGGAGGTGCCGTCGGCGAACGTGTTCCATGCCGCTCCCTCCGCGGAGAACTCCACGAGATAGTCGGTAATGGCACTACCGCCATCACTGGCTGGTGCCGTCCACGTGAGTGACACCGTGCCGTCCCCAGCCGTGCCGGTCGGCGTACCGGCACGGCCAGGTTCGGTGAGCGACATCACGCGGCGGTCGGTTCCAAGAGACACCGTCGTGAGGTTGTCGCCCATCTCGTTCGCGGCGTCACCAAGCGTGGTGGTGGCGCCGGAGCCGAGACGACCGGAAGTTCCCAGACCAAAACATGAGAGAACCGAAGTATCGAGCACCACGCAGGTGTGGGCCACTCCGGCTGCGATCGCACGCGCGGTGCGACCCGACCCGAGTGCGATGGCAGGCAGAGTGTCGCCGAGTTCGTTCGGTTGATCGCCAAGATCGTTTTGTCCCCCACTCCCAAGTCGCCCGTTGCCACCATTTCCAAAGCACTTTGCGGCACCCGTGTCCAGCACTGCACACGTGTGTGCGGCGCCAGCACTCACCGCCTTGGCGGTACGACCCGACCCGAGTGGGACTGGCGTCAACGCGTCGCCCACTTCACCTGCCGCATCACCGATGTCATCCTCGTTTCCGGTTCCCAGACGACCGGTTGCACCGACTCCCCAACACACCACGTCGTTCGTGTCGCGAATCGCACATGTGTGCGAACCACCAGCACTCACTGCCTTGGCGGTACGACCCGACCCGAGGTTCACCCTCGCCAAGGCAAGACCCATCTCGCCACTCGCATCACCACGCGAATCTTCATCGCCACTGCCCAGTCGGCCGTTCGCGCCCGAACCCCAGCACTTCACCGCGCCATCGGACAACACCACGCAGGTGTGTGCATCTCCCGCGGAGATCCCGGTGACGCGCACACCGTTCGACAACCCGAGCGACACCGTCGGCAGTGCGTCACCCATCTCGCCGGCGTCATCACCGCGGGCATCGGAGTCGCCGAGCCCGAGTTGGCCGTCGTCATTGGCACCCCAGCACTTCACCGTCGAGTCATCGAGGAGCGCACACGTGTGTGCAGCGCCCGTTGCAATCTGCCTCGCCGTGCGACCGGATCCGAGGTCCACCGTTGCCAACCCGTCCCCCATCGACGCTGCCGTACGACCAACATCGGCGGTGGCTCCGTAGCCGAGTCGACCGTTGTCTCCCTCCCCGAAACACTTCACGTTCCAGGTGTCGAGCAGTACGCAGGTGTGCAGGTTTCCCGTCGATAACGCTCGAGCAGTGCGCCCCGTTCCGAGGTTCACCGCCACGAGTGCGTCACCCATCTCGCCGGCGTTATCACCCAGTGCCGCCGTGCCACCCGAGCCGATCTGGCCCGCCGCGTTCGATCCGAAGCATTTCACCTCGCCGGTGCCGAGCAACGCACAGGTGTGCGACTCACCAGCGTCGAGGTATCTGGCGAGTGTTGCGATCTGAGTCGGCGACCCATCCGCCTGAGTCGCCGACGTGCCAGACGAATCCGCCACGACGCGATGCACGGAGAATATTCCCGACACGGCGACGATCGTCGTAATGACGATGGAGATTCGAATTCGTATTGACATGACCGAGCAAGGTACAAAATCCGAATCCGCGGACGCACAACTCGTCGCTGATCTTTTTTGGAGTTTTTACCTGTCGTAAACTTTCAGTGTTGTAATTTCGACGTCCCAGTGATGTCGACGAGAGGCGACCAATGGTGAGCAGTTGCAGGAACTTCACTACGGTGAGCCCATGCAGATACTCCGCACTCCCGACGAGCGATTCGCGAACCTCCCCGATTGGCATTACCACCCGACGTACACCGACGTTCATGAGGGCTCCCAGTCGATCCGCATCGCGCACTACGACGTCGGTCCTCGCGATGCGACCACCACGGTGCTGTGCATGCATGGTGAACCCAGTTGGTCGTTCCTCTACCGGAAGATGATCCCCCGCTTCACGGCCGCAGGTCATCGTGTGGTCGCACCGGACTTGGTCGGCTTCGGGCGCAGCGACAAACCCGCCAAGGTCGACGACTACACCTACGAACGCCACGTCCAGTGGATGAGCCAGTGGCTCGTCGCCAACGACCTCCGCGGAATCACCCTCGTGTGCCAGGACTGGGGTGGTCTCATCGGCTTGCGACTGCTGGCCGCCTTCCCCGACCGATTCGATCGACTCGTCGTGGCCAACACATTCCTCCCGGTCGGCGACCGCGAACCGAGCGATGCCTTCATGGCGTGGCGCAAGTTCAGCCAGGAGGTTCCGACGTTTCCCGTTGGCCGAATCGTCGAGGGCGGCTGCGCGCGAAAACCACTGTCACCCGAGGTCGTTGCAGCGTACGACGCGCCGTTTCCCGACGAGAGTTACAAGGCGGGGGCGCGAGTGTTCCCCACGCTCGTCCCCATCAGCCTCGATGACCCGTCATCCGCAGCGAATCAAGCAGCGTGGAAGGTGCTCGAAGGATTCGACAAGCCGGTACTCACGGCATTCAGCGATTCCGATGCGGTGACCAAGGGCGGCGAACGTGGCTTCAAGGACCGCGTGCCGGGCACCAAGGGTCAACCGCACACCACCATCGTCAATGCCGGTCACTTCTTGCAAGAGGATGCCGGCGAGGAACTGGCCGGAGTAGTGATCGAGTTCATCGCACGCAACGCCTAGCGCACGTGCTGGCGCCGCCATGCCGAGAGCGTGTTCTCCATCAGGCACGCAACGGTCATCGGACCCGTGCCTCCGGGCATCGGAGTGATTGCACCGGCGACTGCTTGCACACCATCGAAGTCCACGTCGCCGACGATTCCCCGTTCACCACGCGAGATGCCGACGTCGATCACCCAAGCACCTGGTTTGACGTGCGCCCGCGTGATGATTCGAGATTGCCCGGTTGCCGAAATCAGGATGTCGGCTTCACGACACACGTCGACCAAGTCGACGGTGCGACTATGTGCGAGGGTGACCGTCGCATCGATTCCCTTGCGCGACAACAACACTGCGAGGGGCAACCCCACGAGGTGCGACCGTCCCACCACTACGGCCCGCTTTCCTGCGGTAACTGCTCCGTAGTGCTGCAATATTCCCAGCACACCAAGCGGGGTGCACGGTACGAGCGAGTCGACTCCGCGCATCAGACGTCCCATCGACGCCGTCGTGAGTCCGTCGACATCCTTGTCGACGGGAATCAACGACAGCAACCGTTCACCATCGATGTGGCGCGGCACCGGCTGCTGCACGAGGATGCCGCTCACCTGCGGATCGTCAGCCAACGAGCGCACGAGTCGTTCCGCGGTGTCCTGACTGGTGTCGGCGGGCAGCGTCTCGTTGCGACTCGTCATTCCGACGAGCTGGGCTTGTCGGTGCTTGTTTCGCACGTACACCTGTGACGGTCCATCATCACCGATCAGTACGGTCGCCAGACACGGAGCGCTCGACAACGTGGACACCCCACGCGCAACTTCCGCGATGATTCGGTCGCGCAAGGCATTGCCGTCGAGGACGAGTGCCCCGCCCGCGGTGCGCTTGCCATTGGTCATCGCAATCACGCTATTCCTGCA
>SXPW01000080.1 GCA_005793785.1 Actinomycetota bacterium
ACGAGACGACCCGAGCTCAATATTGACAAGGCGGTATCCACCCACGTGCGAGCCGCATCGAGCACTGCGACGCGTGCACCGTGCGGTGCCGATCTCGCGAGACAATTCGGAACTTCGCGGGTGTCGAACAGTCGCTCGACGAATCGCTCCCCGTCCGTGGCCACGAATGCTTCGCGCCAACCACCGTCAAAGACGAAGAGTCGAAACGGCAGGTTGTCCAGTAGTTCATTGGCGAAGATCACTCCATCGAACGAGTCGGTGGGCATCATTTCACGAGACTCCACTCCGGTCGGGTGCAACGACCGTTGCGCCGCAGACACCTCCACGGCGAGGTATCGCATCGCGGAAATACAGCGTGGGCTCGCCGCCAGCACCGCACGTGCCAAGGTGCCGGGTCCAGCACCAGCCTCCACGACCGTGAAGGGATCGGGTCGGCCCAATTCGTCCCACCAAGAGTCCAGTGCCCGTGCAACGACGGTACCGAACAGTGGCCCCACCTCGGGTGAGGTAAGAAAGTCACCGCGACGACCGGCGCGACCCGCAACGTTGTAGAAGCCGTGAGTCCCGTAGAGCGCCGTCGCAACGAAACGGTCGAACGGCAACCTGCCACCGCTCGCGTCGATTGCTCGACGAACGTCGTCAGCCGCCGAAGGCACCGACGAGGTCGGCCATGTCGCCGAAGTGCAACACCACTCCCGGCAGGATGCCAAGGACGAGGGTGGCAATGACGGTGATGCCGAGAGCGATTTGCAGCGACGATGGCGTCGTGATCGGCGTGGTGTCGCCGTGCGGCACGGGCCGCATCCACACCTCACGCATCACGTTGCCGTAATAACCGAAGGCAATCACCGAGTTGACCGCGCCGATCACCGCCAGCACGTACGCCCACGGAGTGGCGTCGGTGAGCAATGCCTGAAAAGCCGCGAATTTACCAATCCAACCTCCGAGTGGTGGAATACCCGCGAGCGACGCGAGGAAAATCGTGAGCAGCACACCGAGAGCCGGCGCATAGGTGAAGAGTCCGCCCAACGATGCGATGTCACCGCTACGCGTCTTGCGGGACACGGACAGGATTACACCGAACATTCCCAGGTTGGTCGCCGCATAGGCAATGAGATAGACGACCACGGCACGAAGCGCGGCCTCACCCGCCACACCACCGGCCACTGCCAAGGGCATCAATACGAATCCACCCTGACTCACCGACGAGTACGCGATCATTCGCACGAGGTTGGTTTGTCGAAGCGCGAAGACGTTTCCGATGGTCATCGTGAGCGCAGACAAGATCCAGACGAACGGTTGCCAGACATCGCGACCCTCCGGGAAGGCCGTGAGCACCATCACCACGAGTGCGATGAAACCGGCGGCCTTGCTCGCCACCGACAGGAACGCGGTCACCGGGGTTGGCGCACCTTCGTAGGTATCGGGAGCCCAGGTGTGGAACGGAACTGCCGAAACCTTGAACGCGAATCCCACCACGACGAACACGATTGCCAATGCCTGGATGGCGCCGAATTCACCGTCGAGTGAGATCGACTCGGCGATGTCGATGAGCAGCGTGGAGTTTGCGACTCCGTACAACAACGACATGCCGTACAACATCACCGCGGATGCAAACACTCCGAGGAGGAAATACTTTACGCCCGCCTCGTTGCTCTTCAGGTCTCGTTTGCGCCATGCTGCGAGCATGTACGCCGGTATCGAGAGGAATTCCAGCGCGACGAAAACGGAAACAAGGTCGCGTGCCGACGACATCATGACCATGCCCAACAGGCTCGTGAGCAACAAGAACCAATACTCACCTCGCCAATAGTCACCCTCTTCGACGTGCGACGACGACAGCAGCACGATGACATAACCCGCAAGAAGGAACAGTCCCTTCATCACCAGGCTGAATTCGTCCACCACGTACCGGCCGTCGAACAGACTGCGAGTGGAATCGTCGTGCAGGGCGAGCGTGAGCACCGGAAGTACCGCACCGAGCAGGGAGAAGCCCGTCAGCACCGAGAGCAGCCATTTGTTGCGCTCCGAAGTGAAGAGATCCACCAGCAACACGATGCTCAACCCGACGGCGAGCACGATCTCCGGCGCGAGCGCGTGATAGTCGACGCTCGGCGCCGTCCACACGGCGGCGGAACTCACGAGGAACGACACGAATCAGCCTCCGAATGCAGACAAAGTGCCCTGCACGGCGGGATCGATGATGCTGAACAGCAGGTTCGGTGCCACGCCGAAGGTCACGATGGCGATGAGAAGTGGCAACCAGGCAATCCACTCGTGGGTGTTCACGTCGTGGAGATCGTGGTGGTCATGCCCTTTCGGCGTGCCGAATGCGGTCCGTTGGTACAACCACAGCAGGTAGGCGGCGGCAAAAACGGTGCCGATTGCCGCGACCACCATGTACGAGCGGAACACCGTCACGTTCAAGCCGTCGGCCGGGTTGTACGCCGAAAGGATTGCCGGGAATTCACCCCAGAAGCCGGCCAATCCCGGAAGTCCGAGGGACGCCATGGAACACAATCCGAGGATCCAACCAAGGCGCGGCGCTTGGGTCAGCATCCCGCCGAGCTTGGCAATCTCGAGCGTGTGATACCGCTCTTTCACGCTTCCCGCGATGAAGAACAACATCCCCGTGATCAAACCGTGTGCGACCATGCCGAATACTGCCGCATTCACCCCGAACGAGGTGAGCGTCGAGATTCCGAGCATCACGAAACCCATGTGGGCGACGGAGGAGAAAGCGATGAGTCGCTTCATGTCGGTCTGAGCCAAGCAACCGAATGCTCCGTAGATGATGCCGATCACGGCCAATCCACCGATCCACGGCGCCCACTCGATTGCCGCGTCGGGCAAGGTGGGAATCGCGATTCGAACGAATCCGTACGTGCCGAGTTTCAGCAGAATGGCGGCGAGGATTACCGAACCCTGCGTCGGCGCCTGCGTATGCGCGTCGGGCAACCACGTGTGGAACGGGAACATCGGAACCTTGACGGCGAAGCCGATGAACATGCCCGCGAAGATCCAAACTTGCGCGTTCTTGGCGATTCCGGCCCCGTTCTCCACGAGGTACGGGATCGCAAAACTCTCCGCTCCAGTCTTGAAGAAGAGCGCGAGGAACGCCACCAACATGAGCGCCGAACCGAACATCGTGTAGAGGAAGAACTTCAGCGACGCGTACTGACGCTGTTCGCCTCCCCAGACCCCGATCATGAAGTACATCGGGAGCAACACCAACTCGAAGAACACGAAGAACAGGATCAAGTCCTGGGCGATGAACGTTCCGGCCATACCCGTCTGCAGGAGCAGCATCAACACGAAGAAGGCCTTCGGATTACCGGGCGAAGGAACGTGATCGAGGCTGTAGATGACGACGAGCAGCGTGACCACCATGCTCAGCAGGTACAACGGCAGGCTGATGCCGTCGACACCGATGAAATACGTGCTCTTGATCACCGGAATCCAGTTGGTTTGTGCCACGAATTGCATCGATCCGGCTTGATCGAAATCGAAATTCACCAGCGTGAACACACCGACGAGCACCGTGGCAATCGAGGTGAGCAGTGCCACGGCCTTTATCGCCGCATCATTCGCCTTCGGGGTCACCAGCAGGAGGAGCACACCGACGATCGGCAGGAACGTGCCGACGCTGAGCACCCAATTGTTGTCGCGGATCATCTGCATGGTGTTATCTCCCGTTGTGTATTCAGGTGTTGAGTATGACGAAGACGAGCGCCGCCACGGCAGCGGTTGCAAAGAGCAACGCGCCGTAATGACCCACTCGTCCGGATTGGATCGGTTGCACGGTGGTTCCGGCAGCCTTGGTGACGTCAGCAGACGCGTTTACTGCGCCGTCGACCAGTCGCTGATCGATGTCGCGATACACCACCTGGGCGACCGCCCGGGAGATTCCCGCCACGCCGTGCAAGATTCCATCGAGTATCCGCTGATTGAACCAGTACGCCCCACGTGCCAGCGGACCGGTGATCGAGCCGACGACTCCGCGCTCATAGAGGTCGTCCAGGTAGTACTTGTTGGCCAGTAGTCGGTATCCCGCACGCGCGAGTCCATTGCGCTGGGTGAGACCAACCAGTCGCGGATCACGACGACCGTAGAGCGCCGCACTCAGCACCCAACTGAGCACTATTCCGGCGAAGACGACCGCCAACGAAATCAATGCCTTCGACCATTTGAAGGTGGCGTGGCTCACCTGGGGTGCGTAGCACACACCCTCCGGTGGTGTTTCCTTTCCACACGGCGATTCGGAATGTCCGGACTCGGCACTCGGCACCGACACGACGAACGCCTCGCCGGGACCACCGGAATGTGATTCGGAAGCCACCACCACGGCACGTGGTTCGACCCACTTCTTCATGTATTCCCACGACTCACCGAATGGTGTGGCGTTGAACAAGCCGGAGAAGATGGCCAACACCGCAAGGATGGCGATTGGCGCGGTAATCAGAATGCCCGACTCGTGGGGTCCAGCGTGCGCGTCGTCGGCTTCGTGTGCTCCGGCGTGCGTGTCGTGGACGTCATGTGCTCCAGCGTGCGCGTCGTGGACCTCGTGCACTCCTGCCGCTGCACCTCGAGCCGCACCAAAGAACGTGAGATACGTGGCGCGGGTCATGTATGCGGCGGTGAGGAACGCGCCACCCAATCCCACCACCATGAAGAACGTGTATCCGTTGCCACCGACGTTGTCGATGATTTCGTCCTTGGAGAAGAACCCCGAGAAAGGGAACACCCCACAGAGTGCCAACGTCGAGACGGTCCACGCTGCGAACGTCACGGGCATGTGCTTGCGTAAGCCACCCATGTCCTCCTTCATGTCGAACGAGTGGTGGGACGCACTATGGCTCACCGAACCTGCACACAGGAACAGGCACGCCTTGAAGAACGCGTGCGTGAAGATGTGGAATACTGCCGGCAGCCAGGCACCCGCACCGAGCCCGAGCATCATGTAGCCGAGTTGACTCACCGTGCTGTACGCCAGCACACGCTTGATGTCGGATTGCACGAACGCGAGTGCCGCCGCAATCACGATGGTGATGGCAGCGATGACCATGATCACGTTCGACGAGGGACCGAGAATGTCCAAACCCGTAAAGAACACCGGATACAGCCGCGCCACGAGGAACACACCTGCAACGACCATCGTGGACGAATGCAGGAGCGAACTCACCGGCGTGGGGCCGGCCATGGCGTCCGGCAACCACGTGTGCAGGGGGAACTGACCGCTCTTGCCGATGGCGGCAACGAACAGTGCGATTGCTGCAACCAGAATCACGGTGGAGTTCGGTTCGCCCGACAATGCCCATGCGGATACTCCACGGATCGAAAACCCCGACAAGCCGAGGTGGGTGGTGGTCCACTCATTGGCGGCAAAGAACAGCACGCTGATACCCACGAGGAGGCCGACGTCGCCCGTGCGGACCGTGAAAAATGCCTTCAGTGCCGCTCGACTATTCGCTCCATCCTCCCACCAATGCCCGATGAGCATGAACGAACACAATCCCATGATCTCCCAGCCGAGGAGGAAGAGGATCATGTCCTCGGCAACCACCATCGCCAACATGCCCGCCGAGAACAACGTGAGTGCGGCAAAGAAGTGCGTGTAGCGACGATCGCCCCGCAGATACTCGAGCGAATACACCTGCACCAGGGTGGAGATGAATGCCACGACGAACAGCACCACCACCGTCAATCCATCCACGTGTTGACCGATCGTGAATTCGACCCCGCCGGATTGCCACCACGTCCAGGTGCGAACGACGGGTGAGACGAATTGTTCCTCTCCGGCGTCGCCGACCCGTTGAATCCACTGCCAGGCCGCACCGCTCGCCAAGACCAAGCTGGCAAGAAGGGAGAGCACGCCGATTTCGCTGCCCTTCTTGGGCATCCGTTTTCCGAACAACACGATGAGGACGAATCCAACGGTCGGAATGACCGGTGTCAACCACGCATGCTGCAGGAACCAACCATCGCGCAGCGGCGACAAGATCTCGGAGGCAGCCAGTATCATCCGCGCAACTCACTGAGTTCGTCGAGTCCGATACTGCGTCGGTTGCGATAGATGAGCAGCACCATCGCCAGACCGACTCCCACCTCCGCCGCAGCAACGGCGATGATGTAGAGGGCGAACGTGTGTCCGTCTGCCGAGCCATTGCGCAGCGCAAAGGCGAGCAGATTGATGTTCACCGAGTTGAGGATGAGTTCGATCGACATGAGTACCAGTACCGCGTTCTTCCGGGCGATGACGCCGTACACCCCGATACAAAACAGGATGGCGCCGAGGAGGAGGAACTGACTGGTCAGCATGATGTCGCTTCTGTCTGATGGGACATGACTCTCAGTCCTTGCGTGCCAGCACGATGGCACCGATGATTGCGGCGAGCAGCACGAACGACAACGCCCAGAACGGCAGCAGGTATGGACCGAAGATCTGGTCGGAAATCTCCGGTACGCCGACGACTCGCGCCGCACTCGGCAACTGCTCATCACCGAACGACGACACGAGTGCGATCGCCATCGCGGCGAACAGCACTCCTGCTACTGGGATGCCGAGCCGCGCATAGGAATTGTTGAGGTCGCGCTCGGTGCCGATGCGGGCGCGGGTCAGCATGGTGCCGAACAGGAAGAGCACCATCACCGCACCGATGTACACGAGCACCTGAGTGACGGCGACGAATTCGGCAGCGAGCAGCACGTATTGGGCTGCCGCGCCGCTCAATACCACCACCAACCAAAGTGCGGCGTGAACGACGTTACGGGTGGTGACCACCCGTAGCGCTCCGATGACCATGAGCACGGAAATGACTGCGAATCCGATGTTCTGAGCAACCAACAATTCGGCGGCGATCATCGGCTACTTCTTCTTCTTTTCAGCGCCGGCTTCGAGCTCGGGGGCCTCGGGCACCGTTTCCATCCACTCACCGAGTTTGGCCTTGTCGTGCAACAGGTCGGCGATACGGGGTTCGGAGTATTCGTATTCCGGTGTCCAGAACAATGCATCGAACGGGCACACTTCGACGCAAATGCCGCAGTACATGCACAGTGCGTAGTCGATGTCGAAGCGGTCGAGCATGTTGACCTTGCGCGGCTTGCCACCCTCGCGGCGCGGCGGGGCGAGCTCCTTGTGTCCTTCTATATAGATGCACCAGTCGGGGCATGATCGCGCGCAGAGCATGCAGGAGGTGCAGTTGCCTTCGTGGAGCGCAATCACTCCGCGTGCACGGGTGGGTGGTGCTTCCTTTTCGTGCGGATACTGCACGGTGTTGGCGCCCTTGGTGACGGTCTCAAACAACGTCCCGAGCGTGACTCCAAGGCCCTTCACCAATCCGGGAACCTTCGGCATTACATCACCACCTTGAAGATCGAGGTCAGTGCGATGTTTCCCAGCGATACCGGAATGAGCACCTTCCAGGCGAACCGCTGCAGTTGGTCCTCTCGGAAACGCGGATAACTGAAGCGCACCCACATGATTACGAAGGCGACGAGCATCATCTTGGTGATCATGATGACGGGTCCGACGATGTTCATCCAATTGGCGACGGAATCCACGTCGGTCCATCCGAACCACGCGAACGGAACACCCCAACCGCCGAGGAACAATGCCGATGCGATGAGCGAGAACACGCCCGCCGTGGCGAATTCGCCGATGAAGAAGATGAGGAAACGAAATCCCGAGTATTCGGTCATGTAGCCCGATACCAACTCGCTTTCGGCAATCGGCATGTCGAACGGGGCCTGGGTGAGTTCGGCCTGGATCGCAATCATGAACACCACGAAGCCGACGAATTGCGTGATCACGTATGGATTACCGAGTCCTGAGAACCCGAAGATCGAACCCGAATTCTGGGACACCACGATCTGCTGGAGGTTCATCGTCTCTGCTTGGATGATGACACCAATCACCGCCAGCACCATCGGCAGTTCGTATGCAATGAGTTGCCCAGCGGCGCGCAACCCACCGAGCAACGAATACTTGTTCGCACTCGCCCATCCGGCCATGAGGATGCCCAATACCGAGAGCGACGACACCGCGAGCGCATAAAAGATTCCGGCCTCGAAGTTGGTGAACCACGCATCCGGTCCGAACGGCACGACTGCTACGAGCAAGAACGTGCTCACCAAGACGACGATGGGTGCCATCCTGAAGATTCGTGCATCCGCGCGTTCCGGAACGATGTCCTCTTTCTGCAGCCACTTGCCGACCTCGGCGACGAGCTGCAACGATCCGTACGGGCCGGCTTCCATCGGTCCGAGTCGACTCTGCATGAACGACATCATCTTGAAGAGGAACACATAGACGATCGTTCCGGCGGGAAGCAGCACCGCCACTACTCCACCGAGGACGCGCAGGAGGGACTGACCCCAGTACGGCACCTCCGCGGCCAATAC
>SXPW01000081.1 GCA_005793785.1 Actinomycetota bacterium
GTGTCGGCAAGGGAGTCGGCGGCGACGTTGGTGGCGGGTGATTCCGAAACGACCGCAGACCTTATGAGCCTGATCGCCGACGACTTCGGTACCGTGACCATCGAACGGTGGACATCTCCGGTCTCCGGCATCGATGCGTCGGTGACGCTGGGGACGGAGTTTGCGGAACGGGTGCGCAGTGGAAAATAGCGAGTCTCGGACAGTTCCAAACACCGCGAGTGGTCCTGCCATCGATGCGGACACGCTCGCCGTGGCGAAAAGTGCCGCACGCGCGGCCGATGACAAGCAGGGCAGCGACATCCGTCTCATCGACGTGTCCGAAGTGCTACCCATCGTCGGACTCTTCGTCGTGACGAGTGCCGGGAATCCGCGCCTCGTGCGTACGATCGCCGGCGAAGTCGAGGACCGAATTCGTCGGGAACATCACCGCTCGCCGGTGCGAACCGAGGGACTCTCGGAGTCACAGTGGATACTCCTCGACTACGGAGACGTCGTGGTGCACGTCTTTGCGGAAGAGACGCGTCGCTTCTACGAGATCGAGCGTTTGTATCGCGATCGCCCCTCAGTCGAATGGCAAAATTGAGACTTCGTCAACCGTTGATGCAAGGTGCGTCCATCAACGTTTCGAGCCCGATAGGTTGACGGAGCGATTTCGGGGCTGTAGCTCAGTTGGTAGAGCGCCTCCATGGCATGGAGGAGGCCAGGGGTTCAATTCCCCTCAGCTCCACAAAGGCGCTCTGTTGCTGCTGATTGATCGCGATCCTAAGGAGTTCACTGTCGCGCCAGAAGACGCTACGAGTTGAGTTCCGCAGTGGTGTAGCAACCAACTGGTGACATTGCTGCCTCGTTGTAGAGCGCGGAATCTCCTCGTTCGGACTCCCACGCGGCTAGTGCTTTGCTCAGAGTGGCGAGCATTGCCGTCTTCTTGGAGGCATCGAGGAACTGCGTAAGACACGAGTGCCACGGCGACGTCGAACCTTTCTTGGAAAAGAAAACACCCGTTTCGAGGATTCCGAGTCCTTTTGATTTCCAGTGAGGGTTGTAGTCACTCACTATTGCGATTCGCTGACCAGCGGTGACCTTGTCTCCGACTGCAACCGAAGGATTGAGCACGTGCTCATGCTCATAGAGAATGTATGCGCCGCCCTGCATGCACGCGTAACCGGGTGGTGCTATTCGGATGCTGTAGTCGTTGCTGTAGAGCTTGGGTACATCGCACACGGTGCCAGCAACCATCGAGACAACTGGAGTGCCAAGCGGAAGTATGAACGCGAATTGTGGCTCGACGATTCCGCCCTTGATCACTTCGCCAATCGGTCCGACGAGGAGGCGGTACATCGCCGTGTCCTCAGCGCTTGCAAACGTCGGAGGAACCACTCCTCGAATCTGCATGTCGCCCGCTCGCCCGGTAGTCGCGTCGTAGTCGCCGAGATTGAATCCCCAATTCTGAATGATGGCGGGAATATCCGTTTGTGATGTGGGCTGGGCACCACTAGCGCTGGTACCGCCGCTACTCGACGAACCACTTCCGCTCGTACCGCTGGTGCCACTACCGCTGGCACCGCTACCGTTCGTCGTCTTCTGGGTAACCCACACGAGTGATTTTCCGACCTTCGTACACTTCAATGTGGATTTCCCCGACTTTACGACCTGGCCGAGTTTGGTGCACTTTCCACCTGCAGTGTTTGCAGCGTGAGCGGAACCACCACTACCTAAGATGAGGACTCCGCAAAGTGTTGCAGCTAATAGTGCTCGTCGCAACAAGAATTTGATCATCAACCGACCTTACTGGACACGCGAGAGTTGCCTACCATTGTCACGTGCCGCGCACGGTGATCGCCCAAATCTCCGACACACACGTTTCGGGGGCGGGGGAAACAACCCACCCCGATGCCCAGCCGACGAAGAACCTGATTTCCGCTCTTCGACATGCTTCGCATCGATGCAGTGGGATACTCATCACGGGTGACTGTGCCGCCAAAGCCGGTACCGACGCCGAATACGCGGCATTTGCCGAGGCATTAGCGTCCGCGACCGTTCCGGTCTGGCTTGCCCCCGGCAACCACGACGATTCGGTCAAGATGCAACGAACGTTCAACCTTCCGTCGCGTGATGGCCGATGTGACTACGTGGTGGAGCTCGCGGGTGCGCGGCTCGTAGTGCTTGACTCCACCCGCCTCGGACGAGAAGACGGTGCTCTCGACGGCTCCCAACTGCAGTGGCTGCAATCGCAGCTCGGTGCCACACCTGCGATCATCGCGATGCATCACCCCTGCATTCCGCTCGGAGGCAAGGCATACGACACGATTCGTCTCGACGACGAGTCGCTCACGGCACTCCATGAAGTCATTACATCGGCCACGCGACGCGGCGCCCGCATCCACGCGATGGTTTCGGGGCATGCCCACATGACGTGTTTCGCGGAGTTCGCCGGCGTGAAGGCGATCATTTGTCCGTCGAGTGCCTACGAGTTCGGTCTCGTTGACGGCACATTCTCCTATCAACTCGGCGAGCCCCAATACATGGAGTACTCGTGGGGCGACGACGGGTCCAACTTCCTCGCGCGGGTGGTGACCGTCGACGATTCGTTGTGGCGGGCGATGTCCTAATCGGGCAGACTGCAGGGGCGTGACCGCAACGCTCGACAATCGTCCGAACGCCTACGACGGAGCGGTGTCCCTCCGACGTCTGGTGAAACGCTTCGGCGAACGTGCGGTAGTGGATGGTGTGTCGATCGACATCCGCGCGGGAGAGTTCTTCTCGTTGTTGGGACCGAGTGGTTGCGGAAAGACCACGACGTTACGGATGATCGCCGGATTCGAGCAGCCGGACTCGGGCTCGGTCATCATCGACGACATCGATGTGACGGGGTTTGCACCCGAGCGACGTCTGTGCAACACGGTGTTCCAGCAGTACGCGCTGTTCCCGCACCTCGACGTGTATCACAACGTGGCTTTCGGGCTTCGATTCTCCCCGTTCTCCCGCGACGAGCGCTCGGCGGTCGGCAAGGCGCTCGACCTCGTCCGCCTGAGTGGCTTCGACAAGCGGAGGGTGCAGCAATTGAGCGGTGGTGAACAACAGCGCGTGGCGCTCGCCCGGGCAATCGTGCTGGAACCGAGCGTGCTCCTGCTCGACGAACCACTCGGCGCACTCGACGCGCAATTGCGGCACGCATTGCAGGTCGAACTCTCGACGCTCCAACGCCAGCTGGACACGACGTTCGTCTACGTGACGCACGACCAGGAGGAGGCATTCACGATGAGCGATCGCATCGGCATGATGCGCGACGGGCGATTGCTCCAGGTGGGAACCCCGGAAGAGCTCTACGACGAGCCGAATTCGGTGGATGTGGCGACGTTCGTCGGTACTGCAAAC
>SXPW01000082.1 GCA_005793785.1 Actinomycetota bacterium
CGAGGAGGACCGCCGGGCAGGGCACTGGACCGCCGGGCCACCGCGAGCAAGTCGCTACCGCGAGGTGCCGCAACCGACCCCACCCCGGTCGGCGCGCGATACTCGCCGAACACTTCACGAAGCGTGGCGGCCCATTCGCCAGTCGTTCCGCCGGCCCTGGCGAGAGCCACCGAAGGTTCCATGATGTTGCGGTCCCCGTCCGCTGCCGCCCGGAGTTCGCGTAGGGCTTTGCCGACGGCGTTGGAGTCACGAGTGCTTCGCCAATTTCGTACGTCATCGACATGGGCGGATTCGACGCGCGGATCGACACGCAGGATGTTGTCGTTGCCACCGAGCGGTGAAGGTGCAGTCTCGGTGAAAGCGTTGACGCCGATCACGACCTGGTCGCCACTCTCGATTCGTCGGGTGCGATCGGCCATCGATGCGACGAGCCGGCGCTTCAGTTCATCGACCGTCGCGTAAGCGCCACCCAGTGATTCGATCTCCCTCAGTTCTGCCGTGGCGGCCTCCTCCAGTTCCGAGGTGCGACGCTCCACCACGTGCGAGCCGTCGAAGATGTCCTCGTATTCGAGGAGGTCGGTTTCGAATGCGAGCACCTGTTGCATGCGCAACGACCACTGTTGATCCCACGGTCGGGGGAGTCCGAGTGCCTCGTTCCAAGCCGGAAGTTGCACGCTGCGGGCTCGCGCCCGTTTGGACAGCGTCACTGCCAACATCTCGAGCATGATTCGTTGGACGTTGTTCTCCGGTTGTGCCTCGGTGAGACCCAGTGAATTGACCTGCACCCCGTAGCGGAACCGAAGTGCGCGTTCGTCGGAGATGCCGTACCGCTCGCGACCAATCGTCTCCCACATGTTGGTCATCGCCCGAAGTTTGCAGGTTTCCTCCACGAATCGAATTCCGGCATTCACGAAGAACGACATCGAAGCAAAGACGCCGACGAACCTGTCCTCGTCGACCTTTCCGCTGGTTCGAACGGCGTCGAGTATGTCGACTGCGTTGGCGAGGGAGAAGGCGATCTCCTGAACCGGCGTGGCCCCCACTTCTTGGAGGTGGTAGGAGCACACGTTCATGGGATTCCACTTCGGTGCATGGACGTTGGCCCAGGCGATCATGTCGACGATGATGCGACGAGATGCGAGGGGAGGGAAGATGAACGTTCCGCGGGAGAGGTATTCCTTCAGCACGTCGTTTTGCGTGGTGCCCCGCAGATTCGAACTCTCAACACCCTGCTCCTCGGCATTGGCAACGTACAGCGCCAGCAACCACGCGGCCGTCGAGTTGATCGTCATCGACGTATTCATCGTTCCGGGTGGAATGTTCCGCATCAGCGTTCGCATGTGCCCGAGATGGGCAACGGGCACACCGACCTTGCCGACTTCACCACGAGAGAGGACGTGGTCGGGGTCGTAGCCCGTCTGCGTTGGTAGGTCGAACGCGATGGAGAGACCGGTTTGGCCCTTTGCCAAATTCGACCGGTACAGATCGTTGGAGGCCTCCGCTGAGGAGTGCCCCGAATAGGTCCGCATGAGCCAGGGCTCGTCGCGTTTGCCGCGCGGACGCTGGTCGGTCACGACCCCAAGGCTAAGGCGTCGTTGCTGCGCGGAGCCGTGTCAGATACTCGGCTCGAGGAAGGACGACTGCGCCGAGACTGGCGAGGTGCGGGGTATGCCACTGCGCATCGAGCAACGTCATCTTGGCCGATCGCATGATGTCGACGAGTGCCATGAGCGCAACTTTCGAAGCATCCCGAGACAGGTGAAACATCGATTCCCCGGCGAAGAATTTTTTGATCCGAACGCCGTACAAGCCCCCCACGAGTACTCCGTCATCGTTGTAGGTCTCGACACTGTGAGCCCAGCCCCGCTCATGGAGTTCGCAATACTGGTCGATGAAGCGCGTGGTGATCCATACGTTTTCGGCGGTACCTCGGGCGGCGCAGCCGAGCATCACGCGCTCGAAGTTGGTGTTGATTCGCAGGTGATAGCGACGTGCGCTACGCCGCATCGATCTCGTGATTCGCAGTTGGTCGAGGGGAATGACGCATCGTTCGGCGGGCGACCACCAGAACAGGACGGGATCGTCGCTGTTTCGCTCCATGGCGAACAGTCCGTGTCGGTATCCGTCGATGACGGTGGAGGCGCTGAGATCCGCGCCTTGTCCGACGAGATCGTCGTCGACGGGCCACGTCGCGACATCGGGCCACTGGTATTCGCAGTCGCCGACCGGCTGGGGAGTGCGATCCCAACCGCTCGTGGCTCGCAGTAGAGCGAGATCCCCCCAACGTGAGTCGTGCGGACCGGTCCTAGTAGACGTAGAACCCGGCCTTGGTCTTGCGACCGAGTCGACCGTGTGCGACGAGTTCGCGAAGTCGCGGGTGCGGAGCGAAGTTGTCGTCGCCGAAGGACGCGTGCAGGGTCTCCAGGATCGACAACGACGTGTCGAGACCAACGAGATCCAGGAGCGCGAATGGACCCATCGGGAAGTTGCAACCGCCCTTCATCGCCGTGTCGATGTCCTCCATGGAAGCCGTTCCGGCGTCCAACATACGAATCGCATTGTTCAAATAAGGGAAGAGCAGGGCGTTGACGATGAAGCCGGCGCGATCAAGAACCTGGACGCCGTCCTTGCCGATTGCCCGAACGAACTCGGTGGCGAGAGAGATGGTGTCGTCGCTGGCGGTGATTGGACGCACGATCTCGACAAGCGGAAGCACCGTCGCTGGATTGAAGAAGTGGATACCGCACACCTGGTCGGGTCGTTTCGTGACCTTAGCCATCTCCACCACCGACAGAGTGCTGGTATTGGTGGCAAGAATCGCGGAAGGCTTGGCTATCACGTCGAGTTCGCGGAACAATTCCTGCTTCGTCGTAAGATCCTCGACCACCGACTCGATGATGATGTCGCAGTCGCTCAACTTGCGCAGGTCGGTGGTGGTACTGATGTTGGCGAGGATTCGATCACGTTCGGCAACATCGAGTTTGCCTTTTTCCACCTGTCGGGAGAGCCCACCATTGATCTGCTTGAGCGCCGAGGCGAGCGACGCTTCGCTTCTGGCGCGGATGATCGCGCGGATGCCGCCCCGTGCCGCCACTTCGGCGATGCCTGCGGCCATGATTCCCGAACCGACCACCCCGATGCAGGAAGTTGTTTGCTCAGCCACAATGCCGAGCGTACCGTTCGAGCACGTATCCGCAGAATTGTGCGACTGTTCACCCGACGGACACTCACCACGGGTGTGCCGTACCGAACATCGTCGTTATCGTTCTGGGGGATGTCGAGCGTGGATGTTGGTTCGTTGCTCGGTGATGACCGCCGGGTGGTGCCGCTCTTTGCAGTCCACAATTTTCGTGATCTCGGTGGCTATCCAACCGTCGATGGTCGTCGCACCCGCTGGCGTACCTTGTTTCGCGCCGATGGGCTCTACCGCCTGACCCCGACGGACGCGAGCACGGTCGTCGGGCTCGGAGTCCGAACCGTGATCGACTTGCGGACCCACAACGAAGTTCGTGACCGTGGAACTTTCCCCGTGGCCGATCACGATGTTGCCTACCACCACCTACCGATCATCGACGCAACGTGGGGTGAAACCCAAACCCCCGAATTCGACGACGCCGTGGAGTTCTTGGTCTGGGCGTACCGGGAGATGTTGCAGGAAGCCTCCCCGCGATTCGGGGACGCGATCAACCTGCTCTCGCGTGAGTCGGTGTTGCCGGCCGTCTTCCACTGCGCAGCCGGCAAGGATCGCACCGGCATCCTCGCTGCACTCGTACTCGGCGCGTTGGGCGTCGATGTATCGATCATCGCGGCCGACTACGGACTCACCGAGGACGCGATGCAGCGTCTTCAAGTCTGGGCCAGGGAGCACCAGCCCGAACTCGCCGAACTGTACGCCAAGATGCCCGCCCGATTCGCCGCGGCCGATCCACGTGCGATGGCGGTCATCCTCAACGACATCCACTCGAGCCACGGGTCCGTCCGCAATTTCGTGCGGGAGATCGGCGTGAGTGACGACGCGCTCCGATCGTTGTCGAACGCACTCACTGAATAACGCTCCGCAGGGGAGCGAGATCAGGCTTCGACGATGGTGACGCTGTTGATGATGATTTCACCGGCAGGCGGCACGCCGTTGGCGGCAGGATCCGGATTGAAGAGTGCCGCCATCGCCTGAATGGCGGTGTCGAGTCCTTCCGTGACCTCACCGAACAGTGAGTAGCTCGGCGGCAGCGAGGCACCGTTGTTGCCGGTGATGATGAAGAACTGGCTCCCGTTCGTGTTGGGTCCGGAGTTCGCCATCGCCAGTGAGCCAATCTTGTACTCGCCCAGTTGTGGCAATTCATCGGGGAACGAATACCCGGGACCACCGGTGCCGGTGGCCGTCGGGTCGCCGCACTGCACGACGAAGTCCTCGATGACGCGGTGACACTTGGTGCCATCGAAGTACTTCCATCGCGCCAGAGCGACGAAGTTGTTCACCGTTCCCGGGGCGCGATCCGCAAGGAGTCGCACCGAGAACGAACCTTGCGTGGTGTCGAACGTTGCGGTGTAGGACTTTGCGGGATCAATGCAGAGTTGGTGCGCATCGGTGAATTCGCGGCGCTGTTCGGCACTGCCATCGGCACTTGGGCATTCACTGGTGCCGTATTGGAACGGACCATCGACGACCGGTGCGACGGTTTCGGACGTTTCGAGGGTGCTTTCCGACGACTCGCTGACCGACGCATCCTCCGAATCGTTGCCCGTGAGGAAGACGAAACCGACGAGAGCCACGACGACCAGCACGACGACCCCGATTTGCACTCCGCGCTTCCGCACCTTCCCTTGTTGTACGCGACGAGCTGCGTCGTTGCGACGAGCATCACGATTCTTTTTTTGACGATCACGCTTGGACGTTCCCACGAGTGCAAGATGCTACCGAGCCCGATATCGTCCGCGGGTAGCGTTGTTTCGTCATGGCGCTCATCGTGCAAAAGTACGGGGGAACCTCCGTTGCCGATCCGGAGCGAATGCGCAACGTTGCTCGCCATGTTGCGGCGACTCGTGCAGCAGGTCACCAATTGGTGGTGGTGGTTTCGGCGATGGGGAAGGCCACGGACAATCTCCTGCAACTCGCCCACCAGGTGTCAGCCAACCCTCCGAGTAGGGAGATGGACATGTTGCTCACCACCGGAGAACGCATCAGCATGGCGTTGCTCTGCATGGCTTTGCACGACGCGGGTGTCGATGCAGTGAGTTTCACCGGTTCGCAGGTGGGCATTATCACCGATACGGTCCACACCAAGGCGAAGATTCTCGAGGTGAAAGGTGATCGGGTGCGTGCCGCGATTGCTGACGACAAAGTGGCGGTCGTTGCAGGATTCCAGGGCATCAGCACCGAGAAGGAAATCACGACCCTCGGACGCGGCGGCAGTGACACCACGGCGGTGGCGTTGGCGGCAGCACTGCAGGCCGACTCGTGCGAGATCTACACGGACGTCACCGGTGTGTTCACCGCCGATCCGCGGGTGGTGCCGCAGGCGCAGAAGGTTCCGGTGTTGCAATTCGACGAGATGTTGGAGATGGCCGGGGCCGGTAGCAAGGTGTTGGCATTGCGGTCAGTGGAGTTCGCCCGTAATCACGACGTTCCCATCCACGTGCGGTCGAGTTTCACGTGGGAGGAAGGAACGTGGGTAGTTGGTCGTCATCACGAAAGGATGAAGAACATGGAAGAGCCGGTCATCTCGGGTGTCGTACAGGACGCCAGTGAATCCAAGATCACGATCCTTGCCGTACCCGATCGGCCCGGCGTGTCGGCCGACATCTTCGAGGCCCTTGCCGGTGCGAACGTGAACGTCGACATGATCGTCCAGAACACCTCGACTTCGGGTACGACCGACATCTCCTTCACCGTGCCAAAGGCCGACGTTGCCATGGCGGAGCCGATCGTCGCGCGAGTCGCCCGTGATTTGAAGGCCGGCGGGGTGAACCATGACGACGACATCGCGAAGGTGTCGCTCGTCGGTGCCGGCATGAAGACCAGTCCCGGCGTGGCGGCAAAGATGTTCCGAGTACTGGCCGACAACGGCGTAAACATCGAAATGATTTCAACCTCGACGATCAGGGTCTCCGTGGTCGTGCGCGCGGGAATGATGCAGAAGGCGGTGCAGGCCCTCCACACTGCGTTCGGACTCGACAGCGGAGACGACTACTCGGCACCACTGCCCGAACGAAAGTAGTCGATGACACTGCTCGGCCGCATCGGAGAACGACTGCGGCGACCGCAAGGTGTGCCATGGCGAAGTGCCGGTCTACGAACGGAATCGCTCAGCGCCGACGAGTCCGTACGCAGCACCGGTTGGGTGTTCGACAACAAGACGAAGGATGTATCACTCGAGTCGTTCACGTCCGGTGGGGAGAACGAGGTGCGTCGCTATCTGAAACTGTTCGGCTACACCAACGACGAGACCCGCGATCTCTCCATGGTGGAGATCGGCAGTGGAATCGGCCGAATGACGGCGAGTTTCAGCAAGCGGTTTCGGTTGGTGTACGCCGCCGACGTGGATGCAGCATTCCTGGAACGTTGTCGGGAGACGGTGTTCCACCACGGCGAACCGAACGCACTCCGCACGCTCCACGTGGCGGACGGGCGGACACTCGACATCGAATCGCAGTCGGTGGATTTTGCGTTCTCGTACATCACACTTCAGCACTGCAGTGGCGAGGACGCACTGTCGCTCGTGACCGAGGCGTTGCGGGTGACGAAGTCCGGGGGTCGAATCGCGCTCAACTTCCGCACCTGGACGGCGCTCGATGCCGCCCTCGTCCCGCTCGGTGGAATCGTTCGTGTGTTGTGGCGCACCCCGAAGGCCGCAAAGTACATGGCACGGATTCGATCCCTGACTCGTCTCGGCTGGCAGGCCAATCGATTGAGTCCCGACGATGTGTTGGCATCGGTCGGCCTCGATCTCATCGGTACGCGACTCCGAGACGTGACCATCATTCATTCGTCACGTCGGAGAGTTGCCACCTCAGCGGATGGCGTGCGAAAAGTGTCGGTTCGGCGTGTGCACCCGAGTCATTGGTGGTTGGTGGCGCGGTTAGCCTGACGACGTGCTGAGAGGAAGAAAACCGAACATTGGCGTGGTCGGCGCGACCGGCATGGTGGGAAACGTCATGCGGGCACTGTTGCTCGAACGAAACGTTGCACACAACGAGATTCGGTTCTTCGCCTCGGCGCGGTCCGCTGGCAGCACCCTCACGTTCGGTGATCGCGACATCGTCGTCGAGGATGCAGCAACCGCGGACCCGAGCGGACTCGATGTGGCCATCTTCTCCGCGGGTGCAACCACCTCCCGTGCGCTGGCGCCGAAGTTCGCAGCAGCGGGGGCGATAGTCGTGGACAATTCCTCCTGCTGGCGCATGGATCCCGAGGTTCCACTCGTCGTTTCCGAGGTGAATCCGGAGGACATAGCCCTGGCGAAGAAGGGCATCATCTCCAATCCCACCTGCACGACGATGGCTGCGATGCCCGTTCTGAAGCCGCTACACGATGCCGCACAGCTCGTTCGACTCACGGCAAGTACCTACCAAGCGGTGAGCGGTGGGGGTGTGTCAGGAGTCGCCGAGCTCGATACGCAAGTTTCTGCGGCGAACGGCATCGACCGTCTGACCTACGACGGCGAGGCCGTGAAATTTCCGTCGCCAAGTAAGTTCGCGCGAACGATCGCCTTCAACGTGTTGCCGTTCGCCGGCTCGTTGGTGGACGACGGTGACCTCGAGACCGACGAAGAAAAGAAGCTCCGCAACGAGACCCGCAAGATCCTGCACATTCCAGGTCTGAAGGTGTCCGGCACTTGCGTGCGGGTACCCGTCTTCACGGGTCACTCGCTCTCGCTCCATGCGGAATTCAGTCGCGCCCTCACTCCAGCGCAGGCTCATGAGATTCTCGCCAAGTCTCCGGGCGTCGCCGTCGTCGACATCCCCACGCCTCTCTTGGCGGCGGGCAAAGATCCCTCGTACGTCGGTCGAATCCGACAGGATCAATCGATCGACGACAATCGGGGGTTGGTGCTCTTCGTTTCGAACGACAATCTGCGCAAAGGTGCGGCACTCAACGCACTGCAGATTGCCGACCTCGTCATCGCGTCGCTCTAGTACCGGGGCGACATCGGGTCGCGTTGCTCTCGTCGGGGATGGGAGATTTGAACTCCCGACCTCCACGTCCCGAACGTGGCGCGCTAGCCAAGCTGCGCTAATCCCCGTATTGCTATTCGTGCGACGTCAGCCTAACGGTGATCGAAATCAGGCGGTCTGCATGGCGGGCGTCGCCGACTCGTGCCACGTGCCGCCGGAGCAGACTTCCTTCACGGCTCGACGCAAGCGCAACGAATCGACGGGCTTCACCAGCCAGCCTTCGGCCCCGCTTCGCCGAGCGAGGTGCACGTCGGCGAGGCGGTCGAGCAACATGACGACGGGAACGTGCGGGAGACGGCCACCGCTCTCGTCGAGCCGAAGATTCATCGTGACTGCCATTGCGCCCATCGATCCAACTTGCAGGTCGAGCACCGCGACGTCGGGAGTTCGCTGCGACACGGCAGTCGTGACATCACGCCCATCGCGGCACACCGTGAACGATGTCTCTGGTGTGCCGAGGGCGGCGACGATGTCGTCGAGCACGTATTGAGCGTCGGTTGCCACGAGGACGTGCACGACGCAAGGTTATCGCTTCACGTGGCTACCGTTGTCGTTCGATGTTCGGTGCAGTCTTGTTCGGTCTCGTTGCCGTGTTGAGTGCGTCGTCACCCCATCAGGTTGACGACGCAACGGCACTGGAAAGCGTCGACGTCTTCGAGGTCAGTGGGTTGATCGACTCGGTGGTGGCCCACGGCATCGAAACTGCCATCGAGCGATCGGAAACCAACGGCGCGCAAGCACTCGTCCTGCAAGTGAATTCCCGTGGCGCGGTGGTGGATGAATCGCGGATGCGCGAGGTGTTGCTGGCCGTCCGTGATTCCACGATTCCCGTCGGTGTGTGGGTCGGTCCGAGCGGATCACGGGCACTCGGCTGGTCGGCGCTGTTGCTCGCGGTTGCCGACGTGTCGGCGATGGCTCCGAATTCCATCATCGGGAAGGTGGGCCTGCCCATCGAAGTCGATGATGAGCCGCTCTCATTGGGGGATGCCACCACCGTGCTGAGAAGCGGGACCATGGGCACCGACGAAGCCCGCGAACGTGGAGTACTTCGTCTGGACATCTCCGATGAAGGAGTTCCGGTGTTGCGGAACATGTTGTTCGCCCTCGATGGTCTGACCATCAAGGGAACCCAACTGGACACCGTGTTGGAGGTCGTGGACGAGAACGGTGCAATCACACGCGAAGCGGCCACGACCCGGTTCTTCAAGCTCGGAACGGTGGAGCAGTTGATGCACACTTCGGCGAGCGCTGCGCTGGCGTACCTGTTGTTCTCGTTCGGTCTCGCGTTGTTGGTGTTCGAGTTCTTCACGGCGGGAATCGGAATCGCCGGATTCGTGGGAGCAGTCGGAACCGTGTTGGGCACGTTCGGTCTCGCCGAACTACCCGTGCAACCGCTCGGAATCGCACTCATCATCGCCGCAATCGTGGCGCTTGCGGTCGATGTACAGGTCGGGATTCCGCGCGTGTGGACCGGAATCGGGCTCGTTGCGTACGTCATCGGATCGTTCACCCTCTTTGGACCCGTACAGGAGGAGGCACTACGAATCTCCTGGCTCTCCCTCATCGCAGGGGTGGTCTCGATGGCCCTTGCATTCGTCGTCGGTATGCCATCGATGGTTCGCACACGATTTGCCACGCCGACCATCGGCCGTGAATGGTTGATCGGACTCGAGGGAACGGCATCGACCGACATCGCTCCCGAGGGCGAGGCGACCGTTCGAGGTGCCAAGTGGCGTGCCCGCACGAATCGCGCCACACCAATCAAGAGTGGACAACCGTTGCGGGTCGCCTCCATCGACGGAGTCACGCTCGATGTCGAACCACTCGAAGGAGCGGCGCGCGACTACCGCGAGATGCGTGCTCCCCGTCCATGATGACCCGAGCACGATGACCCGGTCACGATGACGACCTCCACGACATCGGAATCGATCGGAGACGTTCCACTACGGCCCGCTGCGACGGTGATGTTGCTGCGGGATGCCGTCGAAGACATCGAGGTGTTCATGATGCAGCGCACCACGTCGGCTGCGTTCGCAAGTGGGATGTACGTGTTTCCCGGTGGGCGGGTCGACGACGTCGACGGCGCTTCCGAACTCAATGATCTGTGCGACGGGCTCACCGACGGCGAGGCGAGTGATCTCCTGCGTGTGCCAACCGGAGGATTGGCGTACTGGGTTGCCGCGATTCGGGAGTCGTTCGAGGAGGCGGGAGTGCTCCTTGCTCGTGATGAATCCGGCGAATACGTGCAACTCGACGACCCGGAGGTGCAGCGAAGGTTCGCAATCGCGCGCCATGCCGTGCACGAGGGTTCGTTGTCGCTTGCCGAGTTCTGTCGAAGGGAGAACTTGCGACTCGCCGTGGACAACATCCGGTACGTCAGTCACTGGATCACGCCGGTGGGTGAGAAGCGACGATTCGACACCCGATTCTTCGTGGCAGTGGCGCCATCGGCGCAGGAACCGTTGCACGACGACAAGGAAACCATCGACAGCCTGTGGGTGACACCGAATGACGCACTGCAGCGGGCACAGCGCGGCGAATTGGCGATGATTCCACCCACGACGGCGAACTTGCGATTCCTCGCACCCCATCGATCGACATCGGAAGCCGTTGCGGCGGCAAACAGGGTCGGCGTGCCGACCCCGATCCTGCCCAAGCTGCGCTTCGATGGCGACGGTCGGGTGGTGGGAATCGTGTTTCCCGACGATCCCGACTATGCGGGAATGGCGTAGTCGGAACGCGGTCGAGTCAAACCCGACTCACACCGGTTTCTTGCCGAGCGCAACCTCCACCGATTCGAGTAATCGGGCCGAGCAACCGGCCATCTCTGCGACGGGAACGGTACCTTCGATGATCTTCCTTGCGATGTCGCGGATCGAGACCGCCGCAGGTGAACTTCCGGATATCGCGATTGGTTCACCCGTGTCGCTGCCGTGGGCCACGGCGTTCTCGATCGGAATTCGACCGAGCAGTTCTGCGCCGATGTCGTTCGCCAACGTCGTTCCGCCGCCTTCGCCGAACAATGGATACACGTTTCCGTGTTCGCAGGTGAAGTGGCTCATGTTTTCGATGACGCCTGCGACACGGAGGAAACTTCGGCGTGCCATGTCGGCTGCGCGGATGGCCACCTTCTGAGCCGACACGGCGGGAGTCGTGACGATGATCAAGTCGGTGCGGGGAAGCATCCGTGCCAGACCCATCTGTACGTCCCCCGTTCCTGGTGGCATGTCGATGAGGAGGAAGTCCAATTCGCCCCAGTGAACGTCGTTGAGGAACTGCTCCACGGCCTTCGTGAGCATGAGGCCGCGCCACATGAGGGCAGTCTCCTCATCCTCCACGAGCATGCCGGTGCTCACGACCTTGAGCAGACCGGTACCGATCGTGCGTTCGTTGGGAATGATGCGCGGTTTTTCGACGCCGTCGATACGCCGGGCTTCCAGTCGGTCGCTCATGCCCAGCATGCGGGGAATCGAGAACCCCCAGATGTCCGCGTCGAGCACACCGACCACGTTGCCCTCGGCGGCGAGTGCGACGGCGAGATTGGCGGTTACCGAACTCTTGCCGACGCCGCCCTTTCCGCTCGCGATTGCCATGACCCGTGCCGAGGTTGGCACCGCCGTATCGCTCGCTGTTTCGCGGGCGTTCCAGCGTGCCTTCGTCATCACGTCGGAGCGCTCGTCTGCGGTCATCTCACCCCATTCGATCTTCACCTTCGTCACCCCAGGGTGGGTTTCCAGACGGGATTCGATGTCGTTCTTGATCTGGGCGCGAAGCGGGCAGCCCTTGATGGTGAGTTTCACCCCGATGGTGACGAGGCCCGTTTCCGATACCGAGACCTCCCCGGCCATACCGAGGTCGACGATGTTGGCACCGAGTTCCGGGTCGATGACCGAACGCAAGAGGTTGCGTACCTCGTCGACCGACGGGGGAGCAACGGTGCGGTCGGCCACGCCCTCAACCTACCGATGTGGCAGGTTTCGCTGAATCGAGCACGGAGTGCTTGTCATCACACCCCTGGGTGGCGGTAGTTTGGGGAATCATGATCACGCTCACTCCTGCCGCCGCAGTCAAGGTCAAGCAACTGTTGGAAACCGAGAACGCCACCGAGCTCGCCCTGCGGGTCGCCGTGCGTCCGGGCGGATGTTCGGGATACTCCTACGAGATGTACTTCGACGGTGACTTCACCGCGGAGGACAAGGTGGAGGCGTTCGGCGACGTGAAGGTCGTCGTCGATCCGGCCTCAGCCCAACTCCTGGCGGGCGCCAGCCTCGACTACACGGATGGTTTGAACGAATCGGGATTCAAGATCACCAATCCGAACGCCAACCGAACCTGCGGTTGCGGTCAAAGCTTCAGCTGATCAGCGACTGCACCTCAACCGCGTCGAAGACTGCGTCGAGTCGTTCGACGACCACGCCGTTTTCGTCGGTGATGAAGAGAGCCGGTTCGTAATCCATCGCTAGTGCTCCCACGGTTGGCGCAACCTTCGTTGCGTCGACGTCGGCGTACACCTCTGCGTGAATGAAGGTGACTGCGTCGCCGACTTGTGCGCGCGCGGCGATGAGCGCCTCGAGTGCCGGAGCACACGTTCCGGTGGAACAATGCGCGGGAGTACCAACGAGGAGCGCAATCGGTTTTCCGATCGTGAGTGCATCCCGGAGCGTGACCTCGTGCATCGGGCAAGCGTCGGGTTGGCGGGTGCACAGTGGTGACACTCCACGCGCGTCATCAACCGTCGGTGTGTCGATCGGCGATAGCGAGTCGCCGATTCCGGGAACGGAGATCTCTCCGCGCGCAAACACCTGGAATGCCGCGCCGTCGGTGGGACCACCGTCGAGCACGAGGCGATAGAAACCCGGTTCCGTGATCGTGACTCGAAACGGCCAATAGGGGGTCGAAATGCCGGCATCGTGTCGGGGCGCGACAAGGTCCTCGATCACCACGTCGTTGCGTCCACCATCGATTCGGACGATTCGTGCCGACAATTCCGCTGGTGTTGCGCCGCCTTCCGTGGTGAGCAATCCACCGTTGCTGGCCAGGGAGACGGGAATCCGCAGGCGACCGACCACCAGATTCTGGGGAAACCGTTGCACGATTTGTACGTCGTCGGGTAGCGCGGCGTCGCCAGTGGAGCGGCCGCAAGCCGCAAGTAGTGCACCGAGGGTGAGGGTGGCGGAGCCACCCACGATGAGTCGCGTCGACTCGCGGATGAAGCATCGACGCGTGGTGAATTCCACGCGGCAACAGTACCCACAACCGCGGCGTCTAGCCTTGTCGGCATGGCAGCACCAATCGGTCCGTACACACCCGTAGTTCGCGCGGGAGACTGGGTGATCGTTTCCGGTCAACTGGGTTTGCGCGACGGAAGCCTCGTCGAGGGCGGTGTCAAGTCACAGACGACCCAAGCCATGGCGAATCTGAAATCACAATTGGAGAGCGTCGGCGCGTCGTTGAACGACGTCGTCAAGACGCTCTGCTTCCTCACCGACATGGATACGTTTGCCACGTTCAACGAGGCGTATGTGGCAGGTTTCGGTTCACATCGTCCCGCGCGAAGCACCATCGGAGTCGCTTCTCTGCCGGCGAACGGCGCAGTGGAAATCGAGGCCTGGGCGTACGTCCCACAGACGAGGAGCAGCAAGTCGGCGACACAGCCTTCCACCTTGAAACGACCGAAGGCGACCACCAAGAAGTCCGCAAAGCGCAGGAAGTGACGAAGTGGCTGGGGCTCTCGTCCTCGTTGCGGTGCTACTCGCATTCCCCGTGCTGGTCGGTTTGGGAACGGTCGTCATTGCCGCAATCCTCGGTGAATCGCTCCACCGTGATGCCCGCGTGCGCAACGAAGCGAGCGAACTGCTCGAGCTGAATACCTGACTCAGCGATCGGTCGACGACCTCGTCATTCACTCGGCGCGTCTCGTCGCCACGATGGACGCGCAACGACGCGAGATCGCAAACGGCTGGGTGGCGATTACCAACGGTCTGGTGAGTTCACTTGGTGCGGGAACGCCGCCACCGGCCACGCAGAGCATCGACGCCGCGGGATGCCTCGTGACGCCGGGACTCATCAACGTGCACCATCACCTGTACCAGAACCTCACTCGCGCCTACGGACCGATGACCAATTCGGCGCTCTTTGGTTGGCTGAGGACGCTGTATCCACTGTGGAGCAGCCTCAACGAAGAGTCGGCGTACGTGTCGGCGTGGGTCGGTTTGGCCGAATTGGCGATGTCGGGCTGCACGACGTCATCGGACCATCTGTATCTGCATCCCCGCGGCGGTGGCGACTTGCTGTCGGCGGAGATTGCCGCCGCACGGGACCTCGGTATGAGGTTCCATCCCACGTACGGGTCGATGTCGTTGTCGGAAAAGGACGGTGGATTGCCACCTGACGGCGTCGTGCGGGATCACGACGAGATTCTGTCCGCGAGCGAACTCGCAGTGTCGACGCATCATGACCGTGGCCACGGTGCAATGGTGCGCGTTGCGCTCGCCCCGTGTTCTCCGTTCAGCGTGACGAAGCAATTGATGATCGACTCGGCACTACTCGCGAAACGGCTCGACGTGCGCCTCCACACCCACTTTGCCGAGAACGTCGAGGACGATGCGTACTCGTTGGAGAAGTTCGGTTGTCGACCGACTCAGTATCTCGAGGACGTTGGTTGGCTGCACGACCGTGTCTGGCTCGCGCACTGTGTGACCCCCGACGATGCCGAGGTGCGAAGACTCGGTGCGGCGAGGGTGGGCGTTGCGCACTGCCCGAGTAGCAACATGATTCTTGCCTCGGGAATTGCACCGGTCGTCAAGTTGCGATCCGCCGGAGTGAGCGTTGGACTCGGCGTCGACGGTTCATCATCGGCTGATTCGGCATCGCTCTGGTTGGAGGCGCGTCAAGCGATGTTGGTCGCCAAGTTGGTGAGTGGTGCCGACGCGGGTACCGCACGTATGTCGCTGGAGATTGCCACACGCGGAGGCGCCGGATGCCTCGGGCGAATCGGGGAGATTGGTGAACTCAGCGTCGGAGCGGTTGGTGACGTCGTCGTCTGGTCGCTCGATGGCCCGCAGTTTGCCGGCGTCGTCGACGATCCCATCGAGGGTTGGCTGCGGTGCGGCCCGACGAGTGCCAAACACACGATCGTGCATGGTCGTTCGGTGGTGCGGAACCATCAATTGGTGAGCGACAAGGTCGACGAGATGCTGAGCGCCCACTCACGCCTTGC
>SXPW01000083.1 GCA_005793785.1 Actinomycetota bacterium
CGTGCCTTCATCAAGGCGCAGTCGGCGGCCGGCACCGAAGGGCCCACGGGCGGTCGGGTGTTCCTATCGCTCAACGATCGTGACAAGTCGGCGGCGGCGGAGATCGCCGAGGGACTCGTCGAGGTCGGCTGCACCATCGTCGCCACGAGCGGCACGGCTGCGGTGCTCACGGCGCAGGGAGTTCCCGTCGAGTTCGTGGTGGGCAAGGTGTCGGAACGCAAACTCGGCGATGCGGGTTCACGAGCCGGGACCGTCGCCTCGGACGATGCGGTGACGTTGATCGAGACCGGTGACATCGCGTTCGTCATCAACACTCCCCAGGACGGTGGCACGCATCGAGACGGACAAGCGATCCGCAAGGCGGCCAACGTGAAGGGTGTTCCGCTGGTCACCACGGTGCGCGCCGCACGTGCCGCGGTGCAAGGCATGCTCGAACGGAGCCGAGAGCCGTTGACCATTCGATCGTTGCAGGAATACCACGGTGGTTGAACGCCTGCCGGTGCCCAAGGCACGGGTGGGTGCCGTGGAGTTGGCCGGCCCGATCCTGCTCGCCTCCGGCACCGCCGGACATTCCGATGAACTCGCCGCATATGTGGATTTCACCGCGCTCGGCGGAGTCGTCGTGAAGTCGATGGCGTCGTTCGAGTGGCAGGGGAACCCGTCGCCGAGACTCCACGCGGTGTCGGGTGGAATGATCAACGCCGTCGGCTTGCAGGGTCGGGGCATCGGCCACTGGGTCGAGAACGAACTACCGCGACTGCTCAATCACCGCGTCCGACCGATAGCAAGCATCTGGGGTTTTCGCGAGGACGAGTATGCGAGTGCGGCATGCGAACTCGCCATGGTGTCCGATCGATTGACCGCCGTCGAGGTGAATCTTTCGTGCCCGAACCTCGATCACGCACGCACGATGTTCGCCCACGACGCGACGCAAGCGACCCGTGTCGTCGCCGCAGTTCGTCGTGAACTTCCCGCGACACCACTCTGGGTGAAGTTGAGTCCGAACACCGACCGATTGCTGGAGGTGGCCTCTGCAGTGACGAGTGCGGGCGCGGATGCACTCGTCCTCGTCAACACGGTGCTCGGAATGGTGATCGACACGGACTCTCGACGTCCGGTCCTCGGCAACGGTGGTGGAGGAGTGAGTGGCTCGGCGATGCACGCCGTTGCCGTCCGCAGCGTGTTCGACGTTCGTGCGACGCTGCGTGAGGTTCCGATCGTTGGCGTGGGTGGTGTGTCGAGTGCCTCCGATGCCATCGAATTGATGATGGCCGGAGCCAACGCAGTGCAGATCGGAACCGCGACCTTTGCGGATCCGCGCGCGGCAATGAAGGTGCACGTCGCGATGACTCGCTGGGCGCGCCGAAACGGAATCGTGTCCTGGGACGAGATCATCGGAAGTGCGCACTAGCCTTCCCCTATGGCAGTGACGCCAGCGGTCAACGAAGTGCGTGCCGCTGTGTTGGCGCGCCTGACGAAGATCCGTGAAACCATGGAGACGGTGGTCGTCTCTGTTGCCGGGGGTTCGCGATCACTCGCCGATGTGTTTGCCGCGGTGCAACATTGCGATGCTTCGTCGAACGGCGACGAGGTGGTCGTCGAGGGCTTCGTGTACCTCGTAAAGATTGCCGAAGCGTTGCCTGGTGTCGGCAAGGTTCGGGCGCGACGAATCCTCGCTGAATTCGGACTCACCGAACGAACTCGTGTGCGGGACGTGCCCCCGACGATGCGCGAGGCGATCGTGGCGGCATTGTCGTGAGCGGATTGATCTTCGTGGTGTCGGGTCCCGGTGGGGTTGGAAAGAGCACCGTGGTCGGCGAACTGATGAAACGCGATTCGGGATTGTGGCTGAGTCGCTCGTGGACCACGCGAGAACGACGACCCGGTGAGGCGGCTGATGCGTATCGATTCGTTTCGCGTTCCGAGTTCGAAGCGAACATCGATGCCAACGGATTCCTCGAATGGACCACGTTCCTCGGGAACTACTACGGCACGCCGACGCCCGTGGCGCCGTCCGGCAAGGACATCGTGCTCGAAATCGAGGTCGACGGGGCCAGTCAGGTGAAGAAACAACACGCCAACGCGGTGCTCATCTTCGTGCTGCCCCCGTCGCGCGAAGAACAACGGGAACGATTGACCGTGCGCGGGGATGACGAACGCAAGGTCGACGAACGACTACGAAAGGCCGAGGAAGAAGAACCAATCGGCATCGCCCTGGCCGACCATGTCATCGTCAATCAGACCATCGACGGGACCATCGCCGAGATGCTCGGTATCATCGCCGGCGCCCGCCGAGCCGCTAGCATTCAAGGGTCCTGAACCCCAAGTTCAGCCCAAGTTCATCCCCACGCCAAGGAGTTCCGTGAGCAGCACCCCCGAGAGTTCAATGATGTCTCCCGCGATCGAGAATCTGATGGGTCGCACCAAGTCGAAGTTCAGTCTCGTCACCCTCGCGGCGAAGCGAGCACGCGAAATTACGGAGTACTTCGGCAACCTGCAAACCGGCAGCGTCGTGGGTCCAACCGTGGAGTCCGTGAGCACCAAGCACTTGTCGGTGGCCTTCGAGGAAATCGCAGCGGACAAGGTTCGTTTCGTTCCCAAGACGCTCGACGAAATTCGTGCCGAGATCGCCGAATTGCAGCGCCAGGAGGACGAGGCCAACGCGTTGGCTGCTTCGCAGGACGCCGAAGCACAACCCGAGTAGGGGCATCGCGTGGCGCGCAACTACACCTTCACCTCGGAGAGTGTCACCGAGGGTCATCCGGACAAGATGGCCGATCAGATCAGTGACTCCGTGTTGGATGCAATCCTGGCCGAGGATCCCGACGGTCGAGTCGCCTGTGAAACCCTGCTGACCACCGGTCTCTGCGTCGTCGCCGGAGAGATCACCACCTCTGCGTACGTGGACATTCCGAAGTTGGCGCGCAGTGTCATCAAGGACATCGGTTATGACAATGCCGCCTACGGATTCGATGGAAATACGTGTGGCGTCATCATCAGCATCGACGAGCAGTCGAGTGACATCGCGATGGGCGTCGACAAGAGCGAGGAATTGCGCGGCGGCAAGAGTGGTGAGGACCGCCTCAACTCCCAGGGTGCGGGAGACCAAGGAATGATGTTCGGTTACGCCTGCAACGAGACCCCGGAATTGATGCCCCTGCCGATCTTCCTCGCACATCGATTGGCGGAACAACTCACCGAGGTTCGCAAGTCCGGCGCGATTCCGTACCTGCGTCCCGACGGCAAGACGCAAGTCACTTTCGATTACGAAGACGGAGTGCCCGTCCGCTTGCGAACGGTACTCATCAGCACGCAACATGCCGACGGAATCTCGCGCGACACCGTGATTCGCCCGGATCTCATCGAGCAAGTGATTCGCCCCGTCGTGCCCGCCCAATTCGCCAAGGACGACTACGCGGTGTACATCAACCCCACCGGTGAGTTCGTGAAGGGCGGACCCCACGCCGACACCGGTCTCACCGGTCGCAAGATCATCGTGGACACGTCCGGCGGACTGGGTCGTCACGGTGGTGGCGCGTTCAGCGGCAAGGATCCCCCGAAGGTCGATCGTTCGGCTGCGTATGCAGCGCGCTGGGTTGCCAAGCACGTTGTGGCCGCCGGTGCGGCACGCCGGTGCGAGGTGCAGGTTGCCTACGCCATCGGTATGGCACAACCGATCAGCATCCTCGTGGAGACCTTCGGAACGAACACCATCGACGAAACCAAGATCGAACAGGCCGTTCGCGATACGTTCGACCTGCGACCCGCCGCGATCGTCCGCGACCTCAACCTGAAGCGACCGATCTACCGAAAGACCGCCGCCTACGGACACTTCGGGCGGGCCAACCCCGAATTTTCGTGGGAACAACTCTCCCGACTCGACGCGTTCAAGAAGGCCGCCAAGCTCTAGGTCGGTCGTCGC
>SXPW01000084.1 GCA_005793785.1 Actinomycetota bacterium
AACTCGATCTCCACGAGGAATTCCCGTTCGTCGTCGTGCACGATGTCGGCGCGTAGGAATGCGCTCTCCGCCCCGCGTCCGACGACGACTTCGTTGGCGACACCGCGGAACGACTTCATGGTGGAAAGCACCACGAGTGCCTCCACCAGATTGGTCTTGCCTTGGGCATTGTCGCCGATGAGGGCGTGCACTCCCTCGCCCAGGTCGAGTTGCAGCGTGGCGTAGTTGCGAAAGTTGGTGAGCTGCAGTGAGCGAACGATCACGACGTGAGTCGTTGTGGCATCACGAGATAGAGGTAGCCATCGTTGGTCGACCCGCGAAGCACCGCGGGTTTGATGGGGTCGCTCGATTCGATGGTGATCGTCTCGCCATTGCATGCCTCGATGCCTTGCAGGAGGTAGTCGGGGTTGAAGCCGATCGTGATTTCGGGACCCTTGTAGTCGGCGTCGAGCTCCTCGATGGTTTCACCGGTGTCGTTGGTGTGCACGGACAATTTCAACGAACCGGCACCCTGGGTGAGTCGTACGGGGATGGTGTCGCGTGCAAACACCTTCGAACGGCGCACTGCATCGAGCAGGGCTTCTCGATTGACGGACAGTTTGTTGGGGTAGGACGGCTGAATGAGTTGTTTGTAGTTCGGAAATTGGACGGCCAACAAGGACGTCGACAGTGTGGTGTTTCCGACACTGAACGTGGCGCGATCGGCGGCTAATCGGTAGGTGATCGTCTTGGCATCCTTGATGAGTCGCAGCAACTCACCGAGTGCTCGAGCGGGAATGATGACCGTGCTTTCCCCCGCCAGCGCCGTGCCGGCGATTTGTCGCACGGCCAACCGATAACTGTCGGTGGCAACGAACGTCAGTCCCTCCGCCTGGTTGGAGATCAACACTCCGGTCAATGCCAAACGACTCAAATCGGCACTCGCGGCACGCACGACTTGTCGCAGGGCTTCGCCGAACAATTCGGCTGACACCGTACCCTCGGCGGCACTGGCCTGGATGATCTTTGGAAAATCGGTTGCAGAGTAACAGTGCACCGACGAGCGGTTGCGGGCTACCTCAACGACGAGTGATTCGCCCTCGAGCGCAACTTGGATTTTTCCGTCGGGCAACCCGCGCACGAGATCGGTGAGGATGCGAGCGACGGGAACCGCAACGCCATCCTTTTGACCGCCAACCGACAGGGTCGCCTGGATGGAGATCTCCTTGTCCGTCGCCGACAACGTGAGTTGCTCACCTGCAACGGCGAGTTCGATACCGGCGAGTGCGGGCATCGCGGTCGTCCGTGAGGTGGCGATGCGACTCACATCGCCGAGCGCCTCGTTGAACTCTTCTCGTTCGACCCGAAACTTCACGATGTAGTCCTCACTGTGGTGTGTCGCGAATTATGACAAGTGGACGTAAGAAACCTAATAACAGTAATAAGTGCTGTGGATTGTGGACGGTCGGGATGTTTCCCAGCGTAGACAAGGCTTGTAGTACGCACAGGTACTCCTCGACCACCCACACCTTGCACTCGTGTGGTTCGTCGCCTCTGGACAACCGGCAGATTGTGAACAGTCGGCGCACAGGACGTCCACATGTCGTGCACAAGGGTGGAAATCATGAGATCTTGAACATTCTCAGCAGCTCGTTGACCTGGTCGAAGACGAGTTGGCGATCCTTCATGACGTGTTGGGTCTTCTCGACGGCGTGGATGACCGTCGTGTGGTCGCGTCCCCCGAACAACCGGGCGATCGCCGGATAGGACAAGTCGGTCAGTTCGCGTACCACGTACATGGCGGTCTGTCGGGCGGTCACGATCGGCCGTTGACGACTGCGTCCGCGTATGGCCTCGATGCTGACACCGAGGTAGTCGCAGATTTCGGTGAGGAGTTGCTCCGCACTGCGTTGTTTGCCGGGTCGTCTGGAGACGAGATCGACGAGCAATTCACGTGCGAGGTCGACGTCGATGTGGCTCTTGTTCAGCGATGCGTAGGCGGCCACCCGAACCAATGCACCTTCCAATTCGCGGATGTTCGTCGTGACGCTGGAGGCAATGAATTCAAGGACTTCAGGTGCGGCATCGAGGTGTTCCCGCTCGGCCTTGTTGCGCAGGATGGCGAGACGCGTTTCGACGTCGGGTGGCTGAATGTCGGTGATGAGACCCCATCTGAACCGACCCCGGAGACGATCCTCGAGGGTGGGAATGGCGTCGGGAACTCGGTCACTGGAGATGACGATTTGTTTGCTGGACCCGTGCAATGAGTTGAAAGTGTGGAAGAACTCCTCCTGCAGACCCTCCTTACCTTCCATGAACTGGATGTCGTCGATGAGCAGCACGTCCACCTCGCGGTATCGGCGCTTGAAGGCGCTGATGGTGTTGTTGCGGATGCCGTCGACGTACTCGTTGAGGAACGTCTCCGTCGAGACGTACCGCACCTCGTAATTGGGGTAGTGCTCGTGCACGTAAGAACCGATGGCGTGCAGGAGGTGCGTCTTTCCAAGCCCAGCGGAACCGTAGATGAACAGCGGGTTGTAGGAGCGCCCAGGGGTTTCGGCCACTCGCTGGGCTGCAGCGAGCGCGAATTGGTTGGAGGCGCCTTTCACGAACGTATCGAAGGTGTACCGAGGATTGAGACCGATGGCGGCACCGCGTCCCTGGCGCGTTGCAACCGTTGGCAAGTTGGTGGTCGGCGCAGTCAACGGTGCGATGGTTGAACTCGGGATCGGCGACGGATCGGCCGGCATCGTACGGATGTCGACGCTGAGATCATGCGAAGCGCCACCCGCTTCGTTCAATGCATCACGGACGAGCGACATGTAGCGAGTCAGGACGCGATCCCGCACGAAGGCGTTGGGAACGTGCAACTTCAGACTCATCGTGCCGCCGACCTTCGTTGTCGGCTCTCGTTCCACGACGATGTCACTGAAGGTGGAAAACCACACCGCCTCGGAGACTTGTTGACGCAAGACCGACGCAGCACGTTCCCACAACATCGTCGGGTTGGTGGTCGTCGCGTCGTCGGTGTCGTTGCTCATGGTCGGCTCTTTCTTTGTCCACAGGAACACCACATGATGTGGAGAATCCCATTGATGTAACTTTCGACTGCTGTGTGCCGCTCCTTGTCGGAGCTGCGGGGTGAGGAAACGTAGCACGTTTTCCACAGGGGGCAAAATGACAAATCCCACTGCGGTGTTTCGATCTCGCTGGTCTCAGCGTTGTGAGCGTTCACCCACTGCCCTAGCCTGAAGGTTGTTGCTTCCAATCGCCTTGAAAGTGACGTCAGGAGAGAGGCGTGAAACGTACATTTCAACCCAGCAAGCGTCGTCGTGCAAAAAAGCATGGATTTCGTAAACGGATGAAGACCAGGGCTGGTCGTGCCGTATTGAAGTCGCGTCGCTCCAAGGGCCGCGCCCGTTTGTCGGCGTGATCGCCCGTATTTCTCGAC
>SXPW01000085.1 GCA_005793785.1 Actinomycetota bacterium
CACCGACATCCATTGCGTGACCAAGTGGTCGAAATTCGACACCGTGTGGAGGGGCGTTCGCGTTCGCGACCTCTTCGAGCGCGCCGGAGTCGATGCGTCGGCCTCGCACGTCATGGCGCACGCCGAATATGGATACACCGCCAACCTCCCGATGGCGGATGCCATCCGCGAGGAGTCACTCGTCGTGTATCAGTTCGACGGTGCGGATATCGAGCCCATCCATGGTGGTCCGGTTCGACTCTTCATTCCGCATCTGTATTTCTGGAAGTCGGCGAAGTGGTTGCGTGGACTAGAAGCCACCACGCAGGATGCGCCGGGATTCTGGGAGCAGAACGGATACCACATGTACGGCGACCCATTCCTCGAACAACGTTTCTGGGGTGACTGAGCCCCGAGTCCGGGCGTTTGGGTTACGAGACGCTGCGCTCGTGGAGCGTCGTCTCACAGAAGCGGTCACCTTGCGGTAGCGACGCGGAGGTTTCCGGCGACGTCTCTCCGTACAACGCGTCGAGCATCCCCTTCACCATTCCACGGTCGACCGCGCATATCACCGGATGTTCGATGGCGACATCGCCGAACGGACAATGGTTGTTGATGATGCGAAGTTTGTTCTGGCGTTTCTCGGTGTGGGCCGCAAAGCCGTGTGCGGTGAGTGCATCGGCCACCTTCTGGAGGGCCGAACGTAGCGACCGTTGACCGGCGGCAACGTCGTCGCCGGTGATACCGACCGCCATCGCTCGCCCGTACTTTCGGCCGACTTCTTCCGCCATCGATTCCGCAGCCTCGCGGGGGAGTCGCTCGAGTGCCTCACCGAGGAGCGACAACACGAGATCGTCGCTACGAACCGGGAATTGCATCGGCGCAGCCGACTCCACGGCGCGATAGCACTTGGATGGTCGGCCCGCACCGGCGTGCTCGGTTCGCACGACCTCCACTTCGAGATAGCCGCCGGCAGCGAGTTTGTCGAGGTGGTGTCGCGCCACGTTGGGGTGTACCTCGAAGCGTTCGGCGACTTGCGAAGCGGTGACGCCGTCGGTGACGTCACGCGCGAACAGATAGACGGCTCGTCGAGTGGGATCTCCGAATGCGGAGGTGATTGCCGACACCTGCGAGGAGAATGCGCCACCAGTCACGCTGCTCGTCGCAGATTTGTTGCGCGTCACGCGATTAGCCTAACGAGCGCTCATGAGCACGCTCACGCCCGACGTCGTAATCGAAGCGTTGCGCCCCGTGCAGGATCCCGAGTTGCATCGGTCGATCGTCGACCTCGACATGGTTCGAGACGTCGCGATCAACGACGGACTCGTTTCTCTCACCGTCACGCTCACGATTGCCGGTTGTCCGCTCCGCAACGAGATTCAAAATCGAGTCAACGGCGCGATTCGGCCGCTCGCCGGTGTGCGCGACGTTCAACTCAACTTCGGGGTAATGACCGACGAGGAGCGGGCCGCTCTACGCGAGAAGTTGCACGGGTCGCCAGCTGCCAGTGCCGGAAGTGCCCCAGCACAAGGGCATGCTCAGGGTCGGGCGATTCCCTTCGCCCAGCCTGGTTCCAAGACCCGACCACTCCTCATCTCATCCGGCAAGGGCGGGGTCGGCAAGAGCAGCGTCACCACCAACCTCGCGGTCGCCCTTGCGGCCGCCGGTCACTCGGTTGGCGTCGTCGATGCCGATATCTACGGGTACTCCATCCCTCGCATGCTCGGTGCCGACCGCGACCCGGTGGTCATCGACCAAATGCTGCTTCCGCCCGAGAGTTACGGGGTGCGCTGCATCTCGATCGGATATTTCGTTCCTGACGGTCAAGCCGTCGTATGGCGCGGCCCGATGTTGCACAAGGCCCTGGAACAATTCCTCACCGACGTGTACTGGGACGAGCCGGAGTTCCTGCTCATCGACATGCCCCCGGGCACCGGCGACATCGCGCTCAGCCTGAGTCAGTACCTCCCGCGTGCGGAGGTGTACGTGGTGACCACGCCGCAGGAGGCCGCACAGAAAGTGGCGCGACTCTCAGCGGCGATGGCCAAGAAGGTGAACATGTCGGTACGCGGCATCATCGAGAACATGTCATGGTTCACGGGCGACGACGGTAAACGGTACGAGCTCTTCGGTCGAGGCGGCGGCAGCATGCTGGCCGACGAATTGGGGATTCCGCTCCTGGCGCAGATTCCGCTCGTCAATCAATTGCGCGAAGGCGGCGACGACGGCAAGCCGATTGCCGCGGTCGCGCCATCGAGCGAAGTCGGGTTGATTTTTGCCGACCTCGCGAGAAAAATCGCCGAGATGCGACCCAAAAAGGTGTTCAGTCAGGCGTTGAAGGTCAACTGACCTGCCACACTGGTGACCATGGACCTGCGCATCGGAGTTACCCACTCGGCTCGAGACATCAGTCTCGAAATTGACAACGACGAAAAGTCGAGGAACGCCGCACACAAGGCGGTCGAAGAGGCACTCGCCGGGAAAGTGGAAGTGCTCTGGCTGAAGGACAAACGGGGTAGAGAAGTGGCGGTCCCCGTCGCCAAGATCGCGTTCGTCGAGTTCGGTGCTCCCGATGGTGAGCGTCGACTGGGGTTCGGCGCCTGACGCTTCGTGCGTTGTTGACACGACGACTCGTTTTCGTCACAGGCAAGGGTGGTGTAGGCAAGTCGGCGGTAGCTGCTGCGCTCGCCTCCGTTGCCGCGGCGGACGGCAAGCGCGTCTTGGTGTGCGAGATGGACGACAAGGGCTCGCTCGCGGCGTACCTCGGTCGCGAGGAACTGCAATTCGTTCCCACCGAAATTTCACCGAACCTCTTCGCCATGGCGATGAACACCGAGGACTCGCTGCGTGAATACATCCGGCTGTTCTTGCGAGTGCCGATCATCGGCAGCCTGACACCCCTGGCCAAGATCTTCGATTTCGTGGCGAATGCTGCACCGGCCGTGAAGGAGATACTTGCGGTCGGCAAATTGTGTTACGAAGTCCGCGAACGCCACTACGACATCGTGATCGTGGACGCCGAGGCGAGCGGACACTTCGTCGCTCAGGTGTCGGCACCCGACGCCCTCGCCAGCCTCGTGCGAATCGGCATCGTCGCCGATCAGACCAAGTGGATGAGCGATCTCCTGCACGATCCCCACGTGTCAACCGTGCTTGCAGTGGTGACACCCGAGGAGATGCCGGTCGTCGAGACCCTCGAACTCCGCGAGCGACTCGCGAAGGCAACGCCCATCGATTTCGCAGGAGTCGTCATCAATCGCATGCCGGCAGTAATCGACGACGCGGGTGTCGCGGACCCCACGTCCGTCGATTCGGCACCTCGGTCGTCGGAGCAATCGGCAATTTCGATGTCCATGTCGGTATGCGCGTGGCTGGCCGAGCGGCGGGCGAATGCCGAGCGCTATGCCACACAACTGGCGGATTCGTTCGAATTGTCCAACGTGGAAACACTGGCGGAGGCATCGCCGACGGAACACGCTCCCTCGGCGATTACCGCGCACCTCTCTCGTGAAGTGCGACGAGTACTGGACGGTCGTGAATGATTGGGCACCAATGATTGGGTCGACATGAGTACGGACGACATTGCGACATTGCCGGACCACCGACTTCTGTCGCTACTCGATGAATCGCGGATGATCATCGTGTGCGGACCTGGAGGAGTCGGAAAGACCACGACCGCGGCCGCACTCGGGGTCTTGGCCGCAACACATTTCGCCAAACGAGTCCTGGTGCTGACCGTTGACCCCGCGCGCCGACTGGCAACCGCACTCGGACTCGTGGCACTCGGCAACGCCGAGGTGCCGGTGCACCTCGACCGAGCCCGTGGAACCCTGACGATGGCGATGATCGACACCAAGTCGAGTTGGGACGACATGGTGCGTCGTCACGCACCCGACGAGCGAACGAGGGACCGTGTATTGGAGAACGAGCTCTATCGCACGCTCACCTCGCGATTCGTCCACAGTCACGATTACGTGGTGACGGAACGGCTCTTCGAAGCCCGCGAAGGTGGCGGTTACGACCTCGTCGTGGTGGATACACCGCCCTCCCGGAGTGCCCTCTCGGTGCTCGACGCGCCGCGTCGAATGGAGCAGTTCTTCTCCAGTCGACTCCTCAAATTGCTGACGGCTCCGACACAGTCCCGGTTGTTGTCGTTGGCGTCACGCCCCTTCTTCGTGGTGGCGGACCGAATCCTCGGAGCCGCATTCCTGTCCGACATCGCCGAGTTCTTCACCCTGTTTCGCACGATGGAGGGTCCGATCGTCGCGCGCTCGCGACGAGTCGGCTCGTTGCTCGCCGAGGAATCCACCAAGTATGCGGTCGTGACGAGCCCGGAGCCCGTCGCGATGCGCGAGGCGAAGTTCCTCGTGGACGAATTGCGTCGGAGGAATCATCGCTTGGCTGCGGTCGTCGCCAACCGACTCGTTCCAGTCCGCCTCGGAGACGGTGCGCTGAAGCGTGCCGTGGGACTCGAAGCCTCGCTCGCCGACCCGGTGGGTCAACTCGCGCCACCGGAACGGCGGAGGCTGGAGGTGCTCGTGGCGTGCGAACGAGAGATCGCGGCGATCTCCGCCCAACACGGCTCGGCAGTGCAACGAATCGCCGATTGGGGCGCCCTCGTCGTCACCGGTGAGGATCGTGGGGGAGACATCACCGATACCGCCTCGCTGTTGGCGCTGGGCGAATCGCTGCGTACCCGCGTGACGACCGAACGACAAGAATAGGGTCACCCATGCCGACGCTCCTCGAGCTTGTCAGTGACAACGGCGCATTGTCCGAGGACGACGTCGCACACCTCTCTGCGTTGATCTCGGAGTGGGGAATGCTCGCCGACTTTTCCTTCGCCGACCTCTTGCTGTACGTGCCCGTCGCCACCGCAAGTGGCACCAACTGGTTGACCGCATCACAAGTACGCGCGGCGACCGGGCAGACGCTCTACCAGTCGGATCTCGTGGGCGAGTATGCCGACGACACCGACCGACCGTTCATCGCGGCCGCCGCGCAGTCGGGGCAAGTCCAGAAGGGCACGATCACGCTCCCGTACCTGACTGATCCGGTGAACATGACCGCGATTCCCGTGCTGCGTGAGGGTCGAGTCATCGCCGTGCTCACTCGTGAGGTATCCACCGTTTCGGGTCGTCGACCCGGGCAGCTCGAGCGAACCTATCTCTCCATCTTCGACGACTTTGCGACGATGACGGCAACGGGATTGTTCCCCTTCACCGGTCGAGTCGCGGACTCGAGCGTCGCCCCACGCGTTGGCGACGGCGTCATCGTGCTCGACGGCAGCGCACGGGTGCGATATGCGTCGCCGAACGCAGTCTCGGCCCTGCACCGCATCGGAGTGCGCGCCAACGCGGTGGGTCAGAGCCTCGCCGAACTGGGATTCGCCCACGACGCCGCACGTGCTTCGTTCGAGCGACGCGAGCCGGTGGTCGAGGAGCTCGACCAAGACCACGACGTGACCCTCATGGTGCGGTCGATTCCCATTCTCAAGCGCGGCGCGCGCGCCATCAACGTGATCGGTGGAGTCGTGTTGATGCGCGACGTGTCGGAATTGCGCCGGCGAGATCGTTTGATTCTCACCAAGGACGCCACGATCAAGGAAATTCACCACCGGGTCAAGAACAACCTGCAGACGATCTCGTCCTTGTTGCGTCTGCAGGGACGACGCCTGTCTTCCGAGGAAGCCAAGGATGCCATCGCCGACTCCGTTCGACGGATTCGAACGATCGCCTTGGTGCACGAAACGCTGTCGCGAGAACCCGGTGAGGACGTTGCCTTCGTCGAAATCGTGAGACCACTCATCCAACTGAGTCAGGAGAGTTTGCAGTCGAACGACCGACCCGTGCGTTTCGAGGTACGCGGCGATGGTGGGCGACTGCCCGCCACCATCGCCACTCCGCTCTCCGTGGTGATCCTCGAACTACTCCAGAACGTGGTGGACCACGCCTTTGGTGATCAGCGTCGCGACGGAGTGGTGCGAGTGTTTCTGGCCCGCGATGCGCAGGACGACGCCTTGCACATTCGGGTCATCGACAACGGTGCGGGTGTCGCCGCCGAATTCGACATTGCACGAGCGACAGGACTCGGACTCTCGATCGTGAGAACGTTGGTGACGACCGAACTCGGTGGAACCATCTCGATGCGTCGGGCCGGCGAACGTGACCTGCAGGAGGCCGGCTTCGACGACGGTCACCCGCACATGGGAACCGTCGTCGACCTGCGCATCCCGACGGACTAGCGCCGCGACGGGTTCCTACACGGGGATCGGCTGGGTTGCTTCCTTGATTTCCGGTGCATCCGACGGAGTCGATGCATCCGCCTCGGCACGTGTTTCGTGGCGTGGCCAGGCGATGAGTGCTGCGCACATGAACGACAGGTTGATGGCGACGAGGTGGCGAGGGTAGTACGACCCCATTTGGTACTTGAGCATCGGAAGTGCATATCCGAACGGGATGAGCAAGGCGAGGGTTCGGGCACGCGAAATTTGCTTGTTTGCCACTCGGAGCACGATGACGATCACCCACAATGCCTGTGCTCCCCAGAATGCGAACGCCCATGGCCACGTGTTGGTGGAGTTCCAGTACATCATCGTGCGGAGTTGGTCCCATACCTCCGAGACGTCGCCGGTTCGGAGCACCTCGGTCCACTCGAACTGCACGTTGATTTCTCCGTTGGCGGTGAACAGCGTGAACCTTTCGCCGTAGTACAAGTTGTGCAACAGACTCAGGGAGGATACGACGCCGAATGTGGTGACCATCAGTGCGATGTTGTTGATGGCGCCCGCCTTGCTGCGTCGATCCACGATGAGGAGTATCGCCACGAAGAGCGCGACCACACCACCAATTTGGTTGGGCCGAAGTTGGATGCAGTACCCGAGCGCACCCGAGATTGCGACGAGTACCCAGGTCCTCGACTCGCTGGTGCGGGACACGAGGAAGGCGGTCACGAAGAAGAGCAGGATCCACGTGGGGTATTCACTGGAGCCGACGAATCCGAATCCAGCAATCAGGTCCTCGGTCATGAAGAGCAAGAGGACGATGAGTACGAATGTGCCAACAGCCGTACTCATCGTGTCACCGTGCTGTTTGGTGAACTTTAGATACAAGAACATGACAGCCAGGAATCCAAGCATCGTCATGAGCAATCCGACGAGAACGTCGTTTTCTCCGAGCAGTGACCGGGTCACGAATGCCAGGTATCGCGGTCCAGCCTGGAACCAGAACGTCGACTCACCGCCGTGGAGCGATCCGCTGACGAAGATGTGTCGGGCATAGCCCTGCGTCGCGTACCAGTCGGAGTCACGCCAGTAGAAAAGCAGTCGGCCCCACCAACGTTCACCACCGCCGGAGAAGAAGCGGTGGAGAAAGTCGAAAGCCTTCACGTGTGCGAGCGCGAGCGCGAGAGGTACGAACGTCACGAGAGGAGCCGTCCTCAATCGTGTTCGGAGCACCACAGCCAGCGTGGCAAGGATGAGAATGGGAATCACGAAGGCAGACCCCAGCCACACGGGTGCCGAGCCATTTGCCCATCGAAGAACCGGAAATGTGATGGCACCTCCTGCGACTCCGACCGGGATCCACCAGCGGACTTGCCTGAGCAGGAGCGCGGCGAGACCAACGAACAGCAAGCCTCCAGCTCCATCGAGGATCAGCGACAGGAGGAGAAACAGCCGGCCCGGATCTTGTCGACCGACTGGGGCGAGCGCCTCAAAGTCCTCGCGGTCCCCATCGAGCCAGGTCTCGAGTTGACTCCTGACCCCTGGAACTCCGAGTGTCGTGGCCAGGGGCGCCGCGGGAATCAGCGCACCGTCGCTTCGGAGGACTCCGATGGTGACGGTGCGGGTGTCGTACACCGCCTGAATTTTCACGACCCCAGTCGTGACCGCACTTGCAGGAACGGAGAAATTGAAACCGTTCATTTTCAACCGTGGTCGGTACCAGAATGTCGCGACATCCGGTCGGCTCTCCGGAATCGTGCGAGCAATCTCCTGATTCGCGTCGTTGACGGCGATGATCGAGTTCGGAGTGAGTTCTTGGTCGACGTCGAGCGTCCAACCACGAATCCTGACCTTGGCGTACTCGAGTATCGCCTTGCGCGACTGCGGTACGCCGATCTTGAGTTGGGCGTAGGGTCCCCGCTGCGGAGGTTCCGCGTCGGGTGGGAGTGTGGCGTCATCATCGGTGAACTTGTACTTCACCAGCAGCTCCGCCGGTGCCTTGGGAATCGGGAGGAATTGCAATCTGGTGAATTGGTACTGGTCGGGTAGTGGCACGGGCGAGTTGTCGATTTCTTCGTCGCCGAGCGA
>SXPW01000008.1 GCA_005793785.1 Actinomycetota bacterium
CCGACCTCGTCGAGAAGATGCTGACTGGCTCTCCGCTTCGTATCCCGCAGCGAGAGGTGGTTGAATAGAGAGTGGTGGTCACATGACCGCCGATATTCGACAGTAAGCGCCACAAGGAGCCATACATGACCACCTCTGCACCGGTTCGCCTGCATCACACGGCGTATCTCTCCAAGGACCTCGAAGCGACCCGCAAGTTTTATGAGGATCTCGTAGGTCTTCCGTTGGTCGCCACGTGGTCGGAAACCGACGAACTTTTCGGAGCGCTGCGGGTGTACTGCCACTGCTTCTTCGGGATGCCTGACGGGAGCGCACTTGCATTCTTCCAATTCGCCGACAAGAAGGATCAGGACCAGTTCGATCCACCACTGACGCCATCGCCGTTCCGCCACATCGCATTGAACGTCACCAAGGATGCTCAAGACGCGATCTTTAAACGGCTGCAGGATGCCAAGTGGAAGCCGGAGGGTACCTACGTGCTCGAGCACGGCTACTGCCGTTCGTTGTACACCGAGGATCCGAATGGCATGCTGCTTGAGTTCACCGCCGACGCACCCGGTGCCGACAAGATCAACGCCGATCGTCGCAAGGATGCACACGCAACCCTCAAGCGATGGCTGGCCGGCGACCACACCAGCAACAACACGTATCGCTAGATCATTCCTGACGATTCGCCTGTTGGCACTCGTCCCTTCACCCTGCCGTCAATCGGAGCGAGCATGAGCAACCCACGTCGCCCGCTGGACGGGCTCCTCGTCGCCGACTATTCGCGCGTACTCGCCGGCCCGTATTGCTCGATGTTGCTCGCCGACATGGGCGCAACGGTCATCAAGGTGGAGGGTCCGGCAGGGGATGACACTCGCACGTGGGTACCCCCGGTCAAGGATGGCGTCGCCACGTACTACATGTCGATCAACCGGAACAAGAGATCGATCGTGCTCGACTACTCCAAGCCCGAGGACCGAGAGCTCGCCGTCGAACTAGCAAAACGTGCCGACATCGCACTCGAAAACATGAAGCCCGGGGGGATGAAGAAGTTCGGCCTCGATTACGAGTCCTTGTCCAAGGTCAATCCGCGATTGATCTACCTGTCGATCAGTGGCTTTGGCACCAAGGACGGCGCGTGGTTGCCCGGTTACGACCTCGTGGTCCAAGCCGTTTCGGGCTTGATGAGCCTGACCGGCGAGCCCGATGGTCCGCCGTTTCGCGCGGGAATTTCGGTGTTCGATGTGATGACCGGTTTGCATGGCACCATCGGTGTGCTCGCTGCGCTCAACCAACGACAGGCGACGGGTCGGGGACAACATGTCGAAGTGAATCTCCTCTCCTCGGCGATGTCGGGATTGGTGAATCAAACCGGAGCGTACGCGGCGGCTGGCGTCGTGCCGTTCCGGATGGGGAACGCCCACCCGTCGCTGTTTCCCTACGAGGCGATGCCCACCAAGGACAAGAACCTCATCATCGCCGCTGGAAACGACAAGCAGTTCCGTTTGCTGTGTGAGGTGTTGGGAATCGAGCATCTCGCCGACGATCCTCGCTTCCGCATCAATGCCGACCGTACGAAGAATCGTGAGGAGTTGCGTCCGCATCTGTTGGAGAAGCTGGGGGAGTGGAAGGCCGACGACCTCTTCGTTGCACTCAACAAGGTGGGCGTCCCGTGCGGGCCGATCAACTCGATCGGTGAGGGTGTAGAACTCGCCGAAAGACTCGGCCTACAACCGCGCGTGACGGTCGGGGAGGGGAGTCGAGCGGTGAATCTCATCCGACATCCCATCGATTTCAGTGATGCAACCATCAACTACGAACTCCCACCGCCGATGCTCGGGGAGCATTCCGACGAGATTCGTCAATGGCTGATGAAGCCAGCCACGTCGTAGAACCAGGGGAGAGGATGACCAATCAATGACGAAGCAGACCTACACGACTGGCTTGGGAACATCGAACGCGGATTCGATCACGTTGCTCGGACACGATCTGGCATCGGAACTTCTCGGCAAGACCTCTTTTGGGGAGCTGGCCTTTTGGCTCATCACCAAGAAGCGCCCTTCGAAGTCCGAGTTGGTCATGTTCGAGGCCGTGCTGACGGCACTTGCCGACCACGGGTTCACCCCGACAGCCATCGCGGCACGACTCACGTACACGAGTGCACCGGATTCGTTACAGGGGGCGTTGGCCGCCGGACTACTTGGCGGTGGTTCGCGGTTCCTCGGTGTCACCGAGGACTGTGCGAAGTTCCTGGCCGACACGCTTCACGCCCACACATCGAAGGAACCGGGCGCTCGGCTGCCGACGAACGAGGTGGGGTGGGACGAACTCGCCGCGTCGGTGATGGCCGCCCGCAAGCAGGAAGGCAAGTTCGTGCCTGGACTGGGTCATCCCGTGCACAAGGTGCAGGATCCGCGAACGCCGGTGCTGTTCGCGTTGTCACGCGAACACGGAACGTACGGGCCCCACTTGGCCCTGTTCGAGGCATTCGGTCGAGTTGCCCCTCGAGTGTTGGGGAAGGCCCTGCCCCTGAACGGCGCGGGAGTATGCGGGGCCGTGCTGGCCGATCTCGGATTGCCGATGGGGGTGTTGCGCGGGGTCGCACTCCTCGCGCGTTGCGCCGGGCTGCTCGGACATTTGGTCGAAGAACAGACCGACCCAATTGGCATCGATGTGTACATGAACGTCGATCGCAACATCGACTACCAACCGCCGCCACGCTGAACCCCAACGGCCATGCCGTTCTCGGCGTGGACCGTCATGTGACTATCACCACATGATGTACGCGAATTCGGTACTCTCGTTCCCGAGCGACATCCGTCGTTCATTTCAACAACATAGGGGTAACTCCACATGGCATCACTTGCACCAAGCGCCTCACAGCGCTGGCACAACTGGGTAGCTGCACATCCGGTCGGCGGACTCGCCGTCATCGGTGTGATTGCAACCCAACTCGGAACGTACTTCGGGTACGTGTTTCCAGCGGTCGGCTTGCCGACGCTTCCATGGCCGATGTACAACGGCGCACTCGCGCTGGGTATCAACGGCCCGAGCTGGGGCAGCTACTTCAACGCGGACTTCACCATCGCCGGTACCAACGCAGGCTGGTTGTTCTTCTCGGGACAGGCGCTCCACTTCGTCAACGGCATCGTGTTCGCGATGTTGTTCGGCATCTTCGCCCATCACGCGATTCCGGTGAAGGGTCACGTGGCCAAGGGACTCGTGTACGGCGTGATCATGACGATCATCAGCGCCGGTTTGCTCGTTCCCTACGCCTACGTAGCCGAACAGGGTTACGGACTGTTCCTCTTCGATGGTCCGGACGGTTGGAAGCTCCCCGCGGGCATCCTGATCTGGCACCTCATCTACGGATGGTTCATTGGCATGCTCTACCAGCCAAAGGACAACGCCTAACGATTACTGCGGGTCGCACGACCCGCGGAATGTAACGCGATGGGAACGTCGCGATGCGAGGACCCTGGTTCCACTTCGGTGGGCCAGGGTCCTTCGTTTTTCAGGGTGTCGCAGCGAGCACGTTGGTGCGACGAGCACAGTCGTCGTCAGCGGAAGAGTTTGGCCCCGGCACGTTTACAACCCTCGGCAAGGGAAGCCAGTTTGGCGAACACGACGTCGGGGTCGATGTTCTTGATACCGACGTGCACCGAGAAGCCGCAATCGACGCCGGCCATGAGTCGATCAGGTTCGACGACCGAACCCCATTGCACGAGTCGCTGTGCTATCAAATCGGGGTGTTCGATGTAGTTCGACTGGGGTTCGATCACGCCGGGGCAGATGGTCTTGTGCGCGGGCACACCAAGTTCCTTCAGCACGTGCCACTCATGGGCGTGGCGCGGGTTGGCACCCTCGAACAGCACGGTTGGCGGCTTTGCCTTCCACACGATGTCGATGATGTCCGTGATGGCAACGTCGTGATTGTGGGGTCCGGGGTAGTTGCCCCAACACAGGTGCATCCGCAGTTGGTTCTCCGGAATGTTTCGTACCGCATGATTGAGCGCCTCCACGTTGAGTGCGATGGTCGAGCGGAACTCTTCGAGCGACAGGGCCGCGTATGCCGAGTGCCGACCCATCGCCAGATCCGGGCAGTCGAGTTGCACGACGGCACCCGATTCGGCGATCGCCTCGTACTCGTAACGCATCGCCTCGGCGATGGCGAACACGTACTCCTCGTTCGTCTTGTAGTGCTGGTTGGCGAAGAAGATGGAGATCACGCCGGGCGATGCCGCACTCGTGAAAATCCGATCGTGTCCATGTCGCTTGGCCGCGGCCGATAGCCACTCCATGTCCCGCACCGCCGAGCGCTTGTCGGTGACCGTGATGTCGCTGGTGCAGGCCGGGGCATTTCGTTTCTGGCGGCCTGGATTCTCGTTGACGGCCTCGGCGCTGCGCGGATAGTCGACCAGGTCTTGGAAGTGGTAGTTGCGTACGCTCTCGCCGTTGAAGCCAGACAGGCGGTCCTTCACGTAGGTGGCATACGAGGGTTTGGTCATCTCGCCGTCATTGATGACGGTGATACCTGCTTCGACCTGCTTCTTCACGATGTCGTTGATGGCCGATTGGAATCGAGCCTCGAGCTTGGTTGGGTCGACGGGCACCCCGTCACCCAGGGCCCACATCGTCTTGATGAGGTCGTCCGGTCTGGGGAGACTTCCCGTGTGGGTGCTCGGTATGGTGCGCGCCATGGGGAGAACCGTAGTGGTTCAGGCCGGTGGAATCAGCGCGCCGGTGAAGACCTGCCAGGCGAGGGCTGACTTGGCTACGAAACTCAGCACGATGTAGGTGCGTTCTCCGATCAGATAGTCCGCGAACCTTCCCTTGGCGCGGTACTGCAGCCACTGCACGAGGGCAAAACAGTTGAAGAAGACGAAGAGCGAGATCACAATGCCGTAGACGAAGCCGGGCACGTCCGTGTTTGGTGGGCCCTTGGGCGAGAAGAGATTGATGACGACGGCAATCCACGGAACCGCACCGGCGATGCACCCGAACCAGAACGGCAGCATCTGGCCGTCCCCGGGGGTGGTGAAACGCTCTTGGAGCCAACCGAAGAGGATCATCGCCATGTTCACGCCGAAGACGGCGAGTAGTGCGACGAAGTCGGCGACGCCGTTCAGTTGCAGGATGAGCACGATCATGATCGACGACGACAACGAGTACTCCACCCAACGGAACACGTTGATGTGATTCGTAAGTCCCGCCGAATACCGAGGAAACGCGAGGGGAGAGGCGACGAGAAAGTGGAAGAACGCCGACAAGGCCATGAATCCCGCAACCATGAAGGAGATGTTGAGACTGAAGAGTTCGACGGGATCGGCGAAATTCCCCGTGCCGGGTGCCTCGGAAAGGTACGTCGCGCGAACCGGCAACGACACGTCGGTGGAGAGGAGGAGGATTGCTACGAACGACACCAGGTGGAGTACTCCGGCAGCGATGTTGAGGGTGCGAAGTCGAGAATGGCGTTGGTTCATACCCACCTGTTTAGCCGTTCGCTTGTCGACACCGCGGAAATCCTGAGAGGCTTTCGGTAGGGTCGGAACGTGCCTGCCGTGGATGACCACGGGCGTCC
>SXPW01000086.1 GCA_005793785.1 Actinomycetota bacterium
CCGCATGGAACCCGTCAACATGCCCGATTCGAGGGGGAGTATTTCGAGCGTGAAATGACCCGTCGCCGTCGGCTCAACTGGCTGTACGGCCTGGTGGGCACTGCTGGCGTGTCATTGTTGTTGGCGCTGGCAATGCGCGAGATCTTCTTCGTGTGGACGTTCACGGTCAGTGCCATCGCAACGGCCGCATATTGCTATGTGTTGGTGCAGTGGCGCGTGAAGCGAGACCACGAGCGGTATCGCCGCCAATTCCGCCGCGTCGCCTGAGCCGTTGGCGGTAGCGTAAGCGCCCGCGGGGCTGTAGCTCAGTTGGTAGAGCGGTACGTTCGCAATGTACAGGCCAGGGGTTCAATTCCCCTCAGCTCCACAAGTAGCGCCATCGCGGCTCGATACGCCAGACTCGGTGCCACCACCAGGGGTGGCGAGGGGGCTTTGAATGACGACACCGGCTGGACTTTCATGGAAAGCCGCCATCGATGCGGCTCTTGCCCCCGGGGGCATGTTCGAACTCGTTGATGCCGAGGTACGCGGAGTGCGGATGAAGGTGTTCAAACACGCCCCGGCGAACCTGGCGCAGATCTTCGGCATGGCACGGGGCCACGGGGACAAGGATTTCCTCGTCTACGAGGGAGAGCGCTGGTCCTTCACCAAGACCTTCGAACAGGTCGATGCACTCGCCAGCCGGCTGGTGCATGTGTACGGCCTGAAGAAGGGTGATCGTGTGGCCGTGGCCATGCGCAACTACCCCGAGTGGGCGATGAGCTTTGCCGGAATCCTCATCGCCGGCGGTGTATCGGTGTCGATGAACTCGTGGTGGACCGAGGACGAGACCGATTATGCGCTCCGCGATTGCGGTGCGAAGGTGCTGATCTGCGACGACCAGCGCTTCGAGAATGCGCGCAAGACGTGTGCCGACCTCGGAATCCAGGTGTTGTTGGTTCGCTCCGAACTGCCGTCATCGGCGGGACACGATCGCTGGGAGACTGCATTGCGTGTCGGTGACTCGGCACCATCGGTGGAAATATTGCCCGACGACGATGCGACCATCTTGTACACATCGGGTACGACCGGACGTCCGAAAGGTGCCGTGTCCACCCACCGAGCAGTTGTGAGCGCATTGATGGCGTTCTCTGCACGTCAGGCGATCGAAGGTATCCGCGCAACGCAAAAGCCCGAACCCGATCCGTTTCCGCCGTCATTCATCCTCATCGTTCCGTTGTTCCACGTAACCGGGTGCGTCGCGGTGATGATGAGTTGTTTCGTGGCAGGGCTCAAACTCGTGATCATGTACAAGTGGGATGCCGGAAAGGCATTGGAAATCATCGAGCAGGAGAAGATCACCAATTTCGTCGGGGTGCCCACACAAAGTTGGGATCTCGTCAACCACCCGAATTTCTCCAAGCACGACACGTCGTCGTTGCGTTCGGTTGGCGGAGGTGGTGCGCCTGCTCCGGCCGCACTGGTGCACAAGGTTGCCGACAGTTTCAAGAAGGGTGGTCCGCAACTCGGCTACGGAATGACCGAGACCAACGCATTCGGTCCGGGCAACCGCGGACTCGACTACGTCTCGCATCCGACCAGCACCGGACGGTGTGCTCCTCCGATGCTGGTGGAGATTCGCGACGACGCCGGCGTGGCCCTACCCGTCGGACGAACCGGAGAAATCTGGATGTTCGGCCCGATGCTCATTCGCGGCTACTGGAACAAGCCTGAGGCCACCGCTGAAACCATCGTTGATGGCTGGTTGCGCTCGGGCGACATCGGCCGCATCGATGACGAGGGGTTCCTGTACATCGAGGATCGAGCCAAGGACATGATCCTGCGCGCCGGAGAGAACGTGTATGGCGCCGAAGTGGAACATGCCATCTACGAGCACCCCGCGGTGCACGAGGCCGCAGTGTTCGGGGTGCCCCATGAGCGACTGGGGGAGGAGGTGGCAGTTGCCCTGTATCCAAAGGCCGGACACCACATCACGCCGGGGGAATTGTGGAACTTCCTCGACGGCAAGATTGCGGCGTTCAAGATTCCCGCTCACGTCGTGATGATGGGCGAACCACTGCCGCGGAATGCGGCGGGCAAGTTCCTCAAGCGTGAATTACGTGAACAAATAGTGAACGGGACCCTGAAAGCCGACCACCGCTAGGGCAATTCACTCGTGCGGTGGCGCACGAACTCCTTCACGGAGTTGCAAACACCCATCTACTACCTTCTCAGGGAGTGATTCCCTGCGGTCGAAGGCACAGTAAGGGTATGTCGCGTGAGTGACTCATACACCATCGTCCTGTGGTGTGCCGATGCCGTGCGATTCGCTTCGATGGTTGCTTCGCACCTGCTGAGCGAGGGACTCGATGCCACGAATCTTGGGCGCATCGACAATCATGTGCCGGTCGCGATCGGAGTTGCCAATACGCACCGATGGCCGGTCTTCTCTCGTCAGGTCTCCGCCACGGGAGTCATCCACGGTCGCAATCCCCGAATTGCAACCCCGCTGCGCCACGATTATTTCTTGACGGTGGGAAGTGGAGCCGTGGTGGATTCGGGTGGCGCGCCTCAGCAGGTACAGGGGAGCGGTGTTTTTTCCATTGAACACTTGGCGGAGATCCTCGAGTCGGAAGTTCCCAGTCGCATGTCGCGTGCCGAGGTGGTGAGTCTGCTCGATGGCGCGGCGCGACCCCCGGTGAGAGGAGTTGCAGTAAGGCCAGCCGAATCAAAAAGGGTCCACGAAATTGCCGAGGAGTGTCAACGTTTGGTCACCGCGCTATCGCGGTGAGTTCGGAATTCGTAGACGGAGTTAGCGCTTGGTGCGCTTGGCTTCGACCAAATCCGAGAGGCGGCACTTCAACACGACGCTCAAACGAGTGAGGGTGTCGAGCGACGGAGAGAAATGTCCGTTCTCGATGCGATTGATGGTCTTGCGATCGACGCCGGCGAGTTCGGCGAGTCGAGCCTGTGAAAAACCCCGCTCCGATCGAAGTGTCACGAGGCGATCCGCCACCGTACTTGCCGATGCGGATGATGCCTTCTTGAGTTGTGCAGTCAACGACTTGCCCTTCATCTGATTCCCCTTCGCGTGTTTCAGGCTTTATAACCTACTCCGTGGTCACGGCGGAATGCGATATCCGTAGCCACAATCGGTGCTTGTCAGGTGCCCGAGCGGTAACTTGCGTCAGGGACGAACATCTATGGTTGTGAGGTCGTGAAAGCCGCTGCACTCCACGCCGTCACCATCGGCAATGCGATGGTCGACATCATCGCCTCGGTGGACGAGGACTTCCTTTCCGAACACCGTCTTACGAAGGCGTCGATGATGTTGGTGGACGATGCGCGCTCGGCGTTCCTACGATCTCGGATCACGCCCAGTGTGTTGTCCAGTGGTGGCTCGGTAGCCAATACCAGCCACGGTTTGGCGAGCCTCGGCGGACGCGCCGGTTTCATCGGGAAGATCGCCGCCGACGACCTCGGCGAGGTCTTCTCCCGCGATCTGGCGGGTGCAGGAGTGGAGTTCTTTCCAGCGCCGATGGATCATGGTTTACCGACGGGTCGCTGCGTCATCGTGGTCACGCCGGACGGTCAGCGCACGATGAACACTTACCTGGGGGCTGGTGCCGTGTTGTGTCCAGCCGACATCTCCCGGGATGCCGTACAGCGCGCGGAATGGGTGTTTCTTGAGGGGTACCTTTTCGACAAGGACGATGCCAAGGAGGCCTTTCGCGTGGCTGCGCAATACGCCCACGACGCCGGACGCAAGGTGGCATTGACGCTGTCGGACTCGTTCTGTGTGGAGCGCCATCATGACGACTTCTATTCGCTCGTTTGCGACGAGGTGGACCTGTTGTTCGCCAACGAACACGAGCTCGCAGTGCTCTTCGACACCGAGGATTTTGCCGCCTCGGTGCAGGTGTTACGCGAGAAGTGCCCTCTCGCCGTGGTGACACGAAGCAAGCGGGGCAGCGTCGTGGTCACTGCGGACGAGTACATCGAGGTCCCGGCTCTCCCAGTAGATCCGATCGTCGATGCCACCGGGGCCGGTGACATGTATGCCGCGGGTTTCCTCTATGGATTGACCCACGGCAAGACGCTCGAACAGTGTGCCGAGATCGGCACGATCTGTGCAGCGGAAGTCATCATGCACATGGGGCCGCGTCCGCAGGTGTCACTGGCGTCGCTGCTTCCTATCGACCTCCGGTGACTTCGTGCGCCTTGGCGCGCGTTACTTGTCGTCGTCGGCCGGGTGGTACACGAATTGCAAATCGCCGAGTTTCACGAGCGTCGAGGCCACCCATCCGCCGAGCGATCCGAAATGCTGGTCGAGCGTTGCGTTCGTTCCGTCGGCGAGGGTTTCCTCCGACAGCTCGTATGCACCCTGGTACACGATTTCGGCTGCATGGTCGGTTGGGCGTTGGGAGTTGGACGTGGTGATGGTTTCGCTGCTGATGCTGTCGCGAGAGAGTTGCTGGCTGCCGAGTCGCGGGCTGGCGAGCGGCGCGACGCCGGCAATTTGCGTGGCGTCCGGCAGTGACGCGAGTCGTTGCAGACGAAACACGATCTCCATCTCGATGACCGGTGCCTCGTGGTAGATCGCCTCGACGTACCAAGCGCGATAGGTGGCTTGACTCCATGACGGCCAGGTGAAGGTGATGTGGGCGACGACTCGCGGGGGTTGGCCTTCACCCGGCAGACCGTAACTCGTGGCCCACACCAGGTCACCAAGCAACACGTCGGAATGAAGGTGTTCTTCGAATGCTTGGCGCTCGAGGAAGGCGTTTCCGAATGCATCTCGGAGGGCACCGATTGCGTCGGTAAACACATGGTCGAGCACGAGGTAACGCTATCCGTGTGCGAGAATCACGTGTATGGCGATGGTGGTGTACGAAGTGAGCGACGGCATCGCCACATTGACGCTCGACAACCCGCAGGAACGCAACTCGATGAATGCCGAGATGGTGCGCGACATCGTCACCGCGATGGATGCCGCAGAGAACGACCCGAACGTTCGCGTGGTGATCGTCACCGGTGCGGAACCCGCATTCTGCGCCGGCGCGAACCTCGGCAATTTGGCGGAAGCCACGCGCGAGTCGCTGTTGGGGATCTACGAAGGGTTCCTCCGCGTCGCGCGCAGCCCGTTGCCCACGATTGCTGCGGTGAACGGTGCGGCGGTGGGCGCAGGTATGAACCTGGCTCTCGGTTGCGACGTGCGGGTTGCCGGGAAGAGTGCGAGATTCGACTCCCGCTTCTTGCAACTGGGGCTGCATCCTGGTGGCGGTAATACCTGGATGCAGTTGCGTATCGCCGGGCTTCAGACCACCATGGCCACCGTCGCTTTCGGCGAGGTGCTCGACGGGGAGGCGGCACTTCGTGCCGGTCTGGTGTGGAAGTGCGTTGACGACGACGCGCTCATTGCGACGGCTCGCGAGTTGGCAACCAAAGCCGCGCAAGCTCCCAAGGAGCTACTCGTTTCGATGAAGCAGACGATCCTCGGGATCGGTGAAGTGTCCACGCACGCCGAGGCGGTCGAGTTCGAATTGGGACCACAAGTGTGGTCCACCCGCCAACCATGGTTCCGCGAACGTCTCGCGGCACTGCAAGCAAAGATCTCGAAGCGCTGATTACAGCCAGGCGCGGCTGAGTTCTTCGGCGCGGGTTTCCCACTCCTCGGCGGTGAAACCGAATCGGTCGTGATCCTCCCAGACTCCGTTGATCTCCAGGAAGCGCTCGGCGCGACCTTCGTACCGCCAACCAAGTTTGTGCACCACGCGGAGGCTGTTGGAGTTTCGCGGAATGATGCAGATCTCCAAGCGATGCAACTTCAGTTGGTCGAAGGCGAATCGTGTCACCACCGCCACCGCCTCGGGCGTATACGAGCAACCAGCCTTTGCACGATCGATCCAATACCCGATGGTGGCCGACTGCATCGATCCTCTACTCACTCCGTTCACATTCACTTCTCCGCAGAACAGCGAGTCGACGAACACTCCGAAACTGTAGGAATTGCCGGTGGCCCTTTCGCGCTCACGCAACACGCAACGACGCTCGAATGCCTCCTGACTCTGTGCAGGGTCGGCAGACGCGAGAGGTCGGAGTGGTTCCCAATCGGTGAGCCAGCGTCCGTTTCGCGTGCGAACTTCGCTGAAGGCGAGAAAATCGCTCGACACGAGCGGCCGCAACATCACACGACGACCGCGGAGTCGAATTGCCGTGGCGCCAGCAGGATGCTCGGTGCGCGTGCGCTGAGTGGTGGATGGCTTCAGAGCCCACCGCCGTTTCCGTGGTCCCGCCCGGACTCCGCTGACTGGAATTCGGCGACGACGCCGTCGAGCAGGTTGTGGGTGCTCACGATGATGTGGTCGAGTTGGAGTCGTCGCATGATGGCTACCAGCAGGCAACATCCTCCCACGATGACCCCGGCACGTTCCACTGGGAGCCCGGGATTGTGGACGCGATCGGCGAGTGACTCCGTCGCCAGCGTTCGAAAGACGTCCTCCGCGGCGGCGCGCGTCAACTCCATCCCATGCAGACGGGACGCGTCGAACGTTCGCAGGCCTAGTTCGACCGCGGCGATGGTCACGATGCTGCCAGCCACTCCGATGACGCGAGTGGCGTGAGCGAGGTTCGGTCGCTCGATGACCGCGTTGTCCACCGCATCGCTCACGATGGAGATGGCGTTGGCGAGTTCCTCGGCGCGCGGCGGATCGCCGTGGAGTTCAGCCTCCGTGAGCGTGACGACGCCGTAGGGCAATGACACGCCGTCGCGGACGATAGGCACCCCGTCACGGGTGTCGCCGAGGGTGAGTTCGGTGGAGGCACCCCCGATGTCGACGACCATCGTGGTGTCATCGGAGGTCGGCATGCTCGCGATTGCCCCATGCCAGGCCAGACGTGCTTCTTCGTCGGCCGACAACACCCGCGGTTGAACGCCCGTGACATGTCGTACTCGTTCGAGGAAGTCCGCGGTGTTGGTCGCCATGCGACATGCCGCCGTCCCGGTGATGGCCAAGCGAGCGCCGTGCTCGCTCACGAGCGAGGCATAGCGGGTGATGATGGCGAGGGTGCGCGCCATCGCGGCCTCCGACAGCAGGCGAGACGCAACCACTCCTTCGCCGAGTGCGGTGACGTTGACGTCGCGCACGAGTTCGGCACCCGTTGCATCCACGATGAGCAAATTGGTCGAGTTCGAGCCGATGTCGATGGCGGCGTAACGCTCGGAGTGGCGATCGTGGTGCGCGTTCACGAGTTCGATCCGGCTTCCAGACGCGCTGCGACCCAGCGCCCGATGGGGTCGTCGTTACCAGCGAGCAGGTTGGCGTAGTGGGCGTGGAGGCACTTGACGCCCTGGCGGGTTCCCGCCACTCCGCCGTACGGTCGCGGGCCTATGTGATTTGCCGGAACGTGGGCGTCTCGTTCTGCGGCGTAAGCGTCGTGCGCTGTACGAAGGGCGTCGGGGTGTATGGCTGCTTCGGCGGCGTTCACGCCGCCGGTTGCCTCCAGGCGTGAAACTGCGGCAACATCGTGAGGATCGACCAGCCAGAAACGAGTCGGCATCGGGGTACCGTCGTGGAGCAGGGGTGCGTTGCGCACGACACGCGGATCACCAACGGCATTCCGCACGACGACGGTGAAGTCACCCTGCGGGCGTCGCCCCAGGAGCGCGGTTACGCGTTCGAGGTCGAGCGTCGTCGCGAACTCAGCGGAAGATGACAAAGGCCGCCGCCACCGCAGCAATCACAATCACCACCGGAATGAGTCGCTTCACGATGGTGGAGCCGGCGGTGTCCAACAGATCGAGCGGTGCAACGTCGTGGGTCTGCTCGATCGTGCGCACACCCGACTCGGACTTGGGTGCTGCAACCTGCTGGGGTGTGGTCGGTTGCGACGCGATGAGGGCGTTCAAATTGTCGACGAATTGCAACAGCAATTTGTCGCTCACGTCGGCGAGCGCGCCTCGCCCGAATTGCGCCACCTTGCCGGAAATGTTGAGTTGCGTGTCCACGGTGCACTTGGCGCCCGATGCGCTGACTGGTTCGAGTCGTGCCGTGATGGTTGCCGATGCATTGCCCTTGCCGCCGGTGTCCCGACCTTCCGCCTTCAGCGAGGCGAGGAAGCGGTCGTCGTCGCGCGAAACGAAGGACGCCTGGCCCTTGAACTGCGCAAGGATGGGTCCGACCTTCACCTTGACCTGACCGCGGTACACCTCACCCTCCACCTCGGTGAGTTGGGCGCCGGGTAGGCATGGCGCCAAACGTTCGAGGTCGGTGAGAATCCTCCAGGCGTCGGACGCAGGTACGGCCACCGTGAATTCGTGGTGGAGATCCATCAGTACTCACCTCTGTTCGCCAGTCGTTGTTGCCACCGGTCCACATCGTCGGCGGTATCGATGTCGTCGGCGTCTCCATCGCAGGCTACTTCCGTCACCAGATCCGGACGAACCCTGATGAGCGTTCGCGCACCCTCGTCGCCATCGTGGGGAAGTTGGTCCCACAATTCGGCGTGAATACGAACCGGGTTGCGACGTGCACCGCGATACGTCGCAACAGCGAGGGGAGCATTCGTGTCCGCGACCAGTCGCCATGCCGAGGAGGGAATTCCCGGTTGATCCGCCAATCCCACCACCACGGCCGCCAAACCGCGCTGTCGGGCGACGGTGAGCCCGCATTGCAACGACGAAGCCATGCCCGATTGCCATCGCTGGTTGTGGCACCAGATGAGTTCTGGATCCCCATCGAATGGTGCACGTCGTGCATCGTGCAGGTCGACGGCCCCGGTCACGACGATGATCGGGGAGATTCCGCTGGCGGCGACGGCATCGAGCACACGGCGCACGACGGGTATGCCGGCAATGGAGGTGAGCAACTTGTGTGTGGCGCCCGAGTATCTGCTCCCGCTACCCGCCGCCAGGACGATGGCGCCACAGGCCGAGCGAGACGTTTGATCCGGGGTTACCACGGCGACCTGATGAACAACGGCACGAAATGAGCCTCCCACAACGGTTTCCGCGCCTGCACAAGGGCACGAATTATTACAATTTCATTACATCCAGCGGTAGGCTGGAAGTACCCCATCCACCCAACCCGTGGTGCGCCCCCTGCACCATCCGGAGGTCTCGATGTCCCCCCAACACCCCGATCGCTGTGCCGTGCCGTTGTTCCGACGCATTTTGCGAACACGTGTTCGTCAGGTCGAACATCGAACGACTGAACGGAAACCGCGCATTCGATCGGTGGCACTCGTCTTCATCTCCGCAGTGGTGATTGCGGTCGGTCTCGGTGCGGCGCAGCCGGCGGCAGCCGTTCCCGTCACCGATCGAGCCGCGGTCTGGATCGCGACCACCTCACGTGAGATCGCCTTGGAACTTCGCCGCAGCGACCAGTTGTCGTGGGTGGAGCAGCACGCGGTCGCCGGCCGGCAGATCAACGAGGTCGCCGGACTCGTGGCGTACCTCTTGGATGCGGATGCAGATCGGCTCCGCCAGGTGTGGAGTGCGGCGCCGCTCGTTCGCAAGATTGCGTTGTTCAGTGCGCTCAGCCAGGTGGGGGTCCCGTATCGCACCAATGCGGACGCTCCATTCATCGCGCTGGATTGCTCCGCGCTCACCAGGTTCGCGTGGGCACAAGCCGGCGTGGATATCGAACGCGGTTCGCAGTACCAGTACGCCCAATCGACTCGCGTATCGCGGGACACGGCTCAGGTCGGGGATCTCGTGTGGTATCCGGGGCACATCATGTTGTCGCTCGGAGTTCCCGATCTCATC
>SXPW01000009.1 GCA_005793785.1 Actinomycetota bacterium
AAACGATTCGCCGACGGAGCGGCAACGGGACGACCGAGTCCGGTGATTACGTCTTGTGCCAATTGGTGTCCCGGCAAGCGCACTGCAACGGTGTCCTGTCCACCCGTCACTACTCGACTGACGTTCGAGCGTGCACGTACCACCACCGTGAGGGGACCCGGCCATGCGTGTGCCACCAACGTGGTACACGCCGTGGTGACCAACTCGGCGAGATCGAAGAGTTGTTCGAGTCGCGCGATGTGGACGATGAGTGGATGGCTGCTTGGACGACCCTTGACGGAGAACACGTTCGAAATCGCGTCGTCGTTTGCGATGTCGGCTGCCAATCCGTAGACGGTTTCGGTAGGTAGGCCGACGATGAGACCGCGCCGAAGCGCCTCGACCGTTTCCGCGACACCAACCGCGTTGCCAGGAACGATTCGACTCACGAGATTCGCATCGTCACGGCACCGACAAGGTGTCGAGTACGAGATCGATGAACTCGAACGACTCGGGTGTACGGAAGTGATCGATTCCTTTCAACATGACGAGCCGAGCATTTGGGAACCCGGCCACCAATTCGGTCGCCGGGGCGGAGAAGTCCTCGGTACCGAGCGCGATCGTCACGGGATTCGGAATCGTCCCGAGTTGTTCGCTGGTTACCGGTAGTTCGCGTGGTCGTCGTAACACCGCGGCAAGGGCCTTCGGATCGTTGTGCGCTTCGTTGCCGATCTTGCCGAACAGCCGTGCCGTGAGATCGCCGGCTTCGGCGCGACCTTCCAATCCGGAGAGGATGCGTTCGGCTCGTGCCGGCTCGTGCGGCTGAAAGACTCCGTCGCCGATACCCGCGAGGATGACGGTTCCGAACGATGTGGGCGCGGCGACGAGTGCGTGCAGAAGCGTGATGGCCCCGAGCGAGAAACCGACGGCGTCGACACGCCGATGGCGAGAGACGTGGTCGATCAGATGTCGTGGGAGGTCCTGGTAATGGAGCGGATCGTGTGATTTCTCGGACGCACCATGTCCGGGCAGATCGTATGGTGTGACTTCCCGTCCGGCCTCCGACAGCAGATCGACGAGTCCGGAGCGCTGCCACGTATGTTGGAACGAACCCGCCCACCCGTGCACGAGAATGACGGGTGGTTTCGCCACATCGTTCACTTCGTGCACGCACGCCAACAGTAGCCTTGGAGAGTCGTCGGTGAGTACGCACGGAGGTCCGTCATGCAGTATTTGAACGGTCAGCCGAACTACGACCTTACGTACAGCGACGTTTTTCTCGTTCCGAGTTTGTCCTCGGTGTCCTCACGAATGCACGTCGACTTGCGTACGCCCGATGCCATCGGTACCACGATTCCGATCGTCGTCTCGAACATGACGGCCATCGCCGGTCGACGAATGGCCGAAACGGTGGCGCGCCGCGGCGGTGTGGTGGTGCTGCCCCAGGACATTCCGCTCGACGTCGTGGAAACCGTGGTGTCGTTCGTCAAGAGTCGGCACGTGGTGTATGAAACACCGATCACGCTTTCCGGACACGACACCGTCGGGGAGGCATTGAGTCTCATCCACAAGCGCTCGCACGGTGCACTGATCGTGACGAACGATGACGAGATGCCGATCGGAATCTTCACCGAAACCGATGCCGCGGGCTTCGATCGTTTCACGCAAATTGCCAACGTGATGAGTCGCGAAGTGTTCACGTTGACCGATGGTCTGGATGCCCAGACGATGTTCGAACGTCTCTCCGAAGTGCGCCTGAATTTCGCCCCGGTCGTGTCGTCCGATGGTCGGCTACTCGGCTGCATGACGCGCAAAGGTGCGCTACGAAGCACCATTTACCAACCAGCCGTCGACAAGGATGGGCGGCTGCTCATCGCGGTGGCGGTCGGCGTCAACGCGGATCCGGCGACCCGCGCCAAGGCTCTCGTCGACATGGGGGTCGATGTCGTCGTCGTCGACACGGCACACGGGCATCAGGCGCGAATGTTGGAGGTGGTGAACGAGGTGCGACGCAGCGTTCCGGACGTGCATCTCGTCGCCGGCAACGTGGTGACGGAGCGGGGAACCATCGATCTCATCGACGCGGGCGCCGACATCGTCAAGGTGGGGGTCGGACCCGGAGCCATGTGCACCACACGGATGATGACGGGGGTCGGACGCCCCCAATTCTCCGCCGTCCAGGAATGCTCGGAAGCGGCCCGTTCCCGCGGCAAACACGTGTGGGCGGACGGTGGCGTGCGGTATCCCCGCGACGTCGCGTTGGGACTGGCGGCCGGAGCGGGCAACGTGATGTTCGGGTCGCTCCTCGCGGGAACCTTCGAATCGGCGGCTGACACGGTTCGTGATGCCCAGGGTCGGTTGTACAAGGAAAGCTTCGGTATGGCCTCGAATCGTGCGGTACGAAACCGCACGCGCAGCGAATCGGCCGTCGAGCGCGCCCGCAAGGAACTGTTCGAAGAGGGCATCAGCACCTCCCGTATGTACCTCGATACGCAGCGGCCCGGAGTGGAGGACATCATCGATCAAATCGTGGCGGGAGTTCGGTCGTCGTGCACCTATTCGGGTGCGCGGAGCATCGTCGAATTGCAATCGCGCGCCGTCGTGGGAGTGCAGAGTGCCTCCGGTTACGACGAGGGCCGACCGATCGACACCAGTTGGTGATGCCTCCGACGGTGGTGGCGATCGACGGTCCGGCCGGTGCCGGAAAGTCGACGATTGCACGGGCACTCGCCAAGGATCTCGGCATGGCCTATCTGGATACCGGCGCCATGTACCGCGGTGTCACCTACGAAGTGCTCCGACGAGGTTTGGAGGCCACCGACATCGACGCGGTGGCCCGAGTCGCCCGTGAAGTGCGATTCGTTCAGACCGCTGACTCGTTGCATGTCAACGGTGTGGATGCCACCGCGGCGATTCGATCACCGGAGGTCGATGCAGCGGTGAGCCACGTCGCATCGAACTCGGCGGTCCGAGAAGAACTTCGAGAACGGCAGCGCGAATGGATCGTCCGTCACGGCGGGGGAGTCGTGGAGGGTCGTGACATCGGCTCGGTCGTGTTTCCCGAGGCCACGTTGAAGGTGTACTTGATCGCGTCACCGCGGGTGCGCGCCGAGCGTCGTGTCGCGCAGCACGGTGGTGACGTTCAGGAGATCGCCACGGCCATCGCCGAACGCGACCGGCGTGACTCCACGCGTGAAGACAGCCCACTCCGTCAGATGCCCGATGCCGTCGTGGTCGACACCAGTGATCGGACGATTCTCGAAGTTGTGCGCGAGATCGGCGGAATTCTCAAAACGAGGATTGTTTCGTCATGACGAAATATCGCACGACGATTGCGGGGCGCAACCTCCGTCACCGAATCGCCTACGTGCTGGTGCGGGATGCGCTCGCGGTGCTGTGCAAAATCTGGTTTCGTTATTCGGTGAGCGGTCGCGAACATCTGCCGACCTCGGGCCCGTACATCATCGCCCCGATACACCGTTCCAACATCGACACTCCGTTGGCCTCGTTCGTCACCCGTCGACGGGTTCGATTCATGGGCAAGGATTCACTCTGGAAGCACGCCCCGATTGGGAAAATCTTCACCGTGCTCGGCGGATTCCCCGTCACACGCGGCAGCGCGGATCTCGAGGCCTTGAAGCGCTGTGTCGCGGTGCTCGATGGAGGAGAACCGTTGGTGATGTTTCCGGAGGGTACACGGCAACACGGTGCGCAGGTGCATCCACTGTTCGAAGGTCCGGCGTACGTGGCGCTGAAGCGAGGCGTACCAATCGTGCCGGTGGGCATCGGTGGTTCGGAGAACGTGATGCGCAAGGGTTCGAAGATGATCTGGCCCCGGAAATGTCACATCACCATCGGATTGCCGATAACGGTGGAACACGGTGGTGCCGGGCGCGTGGACCGGCAACGGATGACCGAGATCACGGCGGAACTGACCTCGCGTTTGCAACACTCGTTCGACGACGCGCGAGCGCGGGTGGGCGACTAGGAGCGCAGGAACGCTCGGATGATCTTCGGCAGGTCCAAGGCGTCGGAAACTCCGCACAATTCCCTGGCCGAGTGCATCGAGAGTTGCGGTACACCGACGTCCACGGTGTCGATACCGAGGCGCGTAGCGGTGATCGGACCGATCGTGCTCCCGCATGGCAACGAGTTCTTGGAGGCAAAGACCTGATGACGGACACCGGCGCTCGCACAGGCCGCCAGGAACGAAACGCTCGACGTGCTGGAGGTCGCGTACCGCTGGTTGGCGTTCGTCTTGAGTGCGACACCGTGATTGATGAGTGGCGCGTGTTTCGGGTCATGGCGGTCGGGATAGTTGGGGTGAACGGCATGGGCGTTGTCGCACGACAAGCACACCGACCCCGGCAACATCGCGAGGTACCCCGTGCGCGACTTGTCGAGCGCGTGGGCGATGCGTTCGAGCACATGTTCGAGCAACGGTCCCGCGGCGCCGGTGGTACTGGCGCTGCCCACCTCCTCGTGATCGAACAGTGCAACGACGCCAACGACCCCCGAAGATGTGCGCTGTTTCCCGCGCGTTGGTGGGTTGCCCGATTCATTCGTGAGTGCTCGTAGCGAAGCCCAACAGGAGAGTTGATTGTCCAGTCGACCAGCCGCGAGCAGGGAGGCGTCGGCCCCGAGGATGCGGGCCGGGGTGTGATCGATCAATTGCGCGTGTACCGCGGCGATGTCGCGAGCCGCCGTGTCGGTGAGGGCGGCGGCGACGTCGGTGAAGGCGAGGTCGCTGTCGCCCGTCAGCCACACCGGGCGAAGGTGCTGGTGTTTGTCGAGGATGAGCCCGTTCTCGTTGACACCGCGATCGAGGTGAATCGCCAACTGTGGAAGACGCGCAAGTGGCTGAGCGGAGTAGAACAGTCGCGTCGAACCGTCGCGGCGAACGACGTGGCCGGCCACATCGAGATCACGATCCAGCCATGAGTTGAGGAGTGGCGATCCGTAGACCTCCACTTCAAGCGTGCCGAAATTGCTGGAGTGGCCCTCGGGTCGCGGTTTGAGATGCAGCCCGGGGGAATCCGTGTGTGCGCCGACGATTCGAAAACGTTCGCAGGAACCGGTTCCCGTCACGAAGGCAATGAGTGCACCGCCTCGGGAGACGAAGCCTTTGACCTCCCGACCTAGGAAGGACGGGAACGGCCGGTGCTCGTCGAACCACACGAATCCTGCGTCGAGGAGCAGTCGCGCCGCGTTGGCGACGACATGATGCGGGGTGGGAGATCGATCGAGGAACTCGCACAAATTCAGCAATTCTCGATCGTCGATTTCATCCGACGATGTTCGTTCTCGTCGCGGCTTAGCCACCTTGTTGGAACGGGATTTCGACCGTGACGTCACGACCCAAGAAACTACAGGTGATGTCGCTCGTGTCGCCTTTTTCGACTCGGGCCTGTATCTCCCCGACGCACGCGGTGAGGTCGTCACGCTGTGTGAAGCCGAGCCAGATGACGCCGGCGAACAGCGCGCTGAGTAACAGCTTGGTCACCAAAGACGACACGAACTTCAAGACCAGGAGCACGCCGACGACGCCGACGACCATCGCAATCAGCGACGCGTCACGCGCACTTTGGGCGTCGAACGACGAAAGATCCATGACGCAACGAGTCTGCCAGCAGCCGATTCGTAGACTGCGCATATGAGCGACCAACCGATCAACATGTCGCGTAGTGGACCACCCGAAACGGTCCTGCCCGCGCTTGCCGAGGCGATTCGAGCGGAGCTCGCGAACGCAATTGCGAGAGATGCGACCATCCGTCGGGCAGCGGTCGCCGAAATTGCCGCCAAACATCCGACTTGCCTCCAGGCGTGGGCTGCGCTCGGGAGGGCGAGTACGCCTGGTGTCGAGGCGTACATGCCGTTTCGAATCGGCTATCACCGCGGATTGGATCAGCTTCGCGGGAATGGTTGGCGGGGGTCGGGTTTCGTGCGTTGGCACCACGAGGGCAACCGTGGTTTCCTCGAGTGCCTGGAAGGTCTCGCGGTCAACGCCAAGATCATCGGCGAGGATGCCGAAGCACTCCGTTGCGAACAATTCCTCATCCAACTCGATCCCCGCGGTAGGAACTGACCGCGTTGCCCGCCCTCGGAGCCGTCCTCGTGGGCGGTACTAGCAGTCGATTCGGGTCCGACAAGTCGCGGGCGGAATTCAACGGCCGTTCGCTGCTGATGCACCAGGCAGAGACCCTGGTTGGAGCGGGCGTGCAGGAGGTGGTGTACGTCGGCGGTGAACCTCGAAGCGAAGTGCCCGCTGCGCTACGACACGTTCCGGACCACCGCGAAGGGACGGCGGCCCGCGACCGGAGCATGTTGCTGGGCATCATCTCGGCGCTGGCCGAGGCAGGACGTCTCGGCTGCGACAAGGCGTGCGTACTCGCGTGCGATGTTCCGCTCGTGCGCAGCGGGACGCTCCTCCGTTTGCTCGACGCTTGCTCGACATCCGACATTGCGGTGGGGTCCTGCGACGGTGACCACTGGTCGATCCTCGCCCTTCGAACCGATTCGTTCGAGCGATTGCTCGCTCGATTCACGTCCGGAGTGCGTGCGGTGTACGAGGCCGTGGAGGAACTCCGAGTCGCGCGAATCCAGCTCGATGGTCTCGAGGCGACCAATGTCAACGACGTCGAGACGCTCCGAAGCATCTCACCCCGATTCGACACACGAAAGTAGGCTCAGCCGCCATGACGGTACGAGAGATTGCGGCGGGTGAACTGCAACAGATCGTCGAACGTGGTGGAGTCGTCGTGGATGTCCGGGAACCCGACGAGTACGACGAGGGACACGTGCCCGGTGCGATTCTGGTGCCGCTCGGCAGCGTGGAGGGGAACAGCGAGATATTTCGGCGACCGGTTCCGGTGTATGTGGTGTGCCGAAGTGGCGCGCGCAGCATGAAAGCGTGCGAGATACTTCTCGACGCGGGGATCTCCAACGTGGTGAACGTCGCCGGGGGAACGATGGGGTACGCAGCCCTCGGAAACCCACTGACCAGCGGCGAGCAACCGTGATATCGCCGCTCGAATGACGATCTCCGAGGAATTCGTCGACGACGACGCCGGGTTACGAGACGTCGTAACGGAGGCGGTCAAGGCGCCGCTCTACGCCTTGGATACCGAGTTCCATCGCGAACGCACGTACTTCCCGCGTCTTGCGTTGGTGCAATTGCAGTGGGCTCAAACGAACGTGTTGATCGATCCGCTCGCGGTCGATCCACGCGGTTTGGCCGATCTCCTCACGGGACCGGGTTTGGCGGTCCTGCATGCGTCGCAGCAGGACCTCGAGGTTCTGAAGTACGCGGTCGGTCGGGTTCCTGCCCGGATGTTCGACACCCAATTGGCGGCCGGCTTCATCGGCTACTCGACGCCATCGTTGGCGGCACTCGCCCAATCGCAACTGAAGGTGACGTTGTCGAAGGGTGACCGCATGACGGATTGGATGCGCAGACCACTCACCGCCAGCCAATGTTCCTACGCTCGCAGCGACGTCGCCCACCTCGAACAGTTGCACGCTCGAATCAGCGAGAAGGTGGACGCCTTGGGTCGTTCGACCTGGGTGGCTGAAGCGTGTGAGGAATTGCGCCTGCGTCCTTGGGGCGAGAGCAATCCAGACGATGCGTGGTTGCGAATCAAGGATGCGCGTTCGTTGAAGGGCGAGTCTCGTGGCGTTGCTCAGGCATTGGCCGCCTGGAGGGAACGTCGCGCGATGTCGACGAACGTCCCACTGCGACGCGTGATGAGCGACATGGCCCTGGTCGGAATCGCACAGGCCGCACCGAAGTCGACGGAGGATCTTGCCCACGCTCGCGGCGTGGACGAGCGGTATTTGTCGGGTTCCGTGGCGCGGGAGATACTCGCCGCGGTGAAGGAGGGTCGTGACCGCGTGGTCGAGCTGGAGGGTCAATCACATGATCCGCTGGAGAAGCGATTGCGACCCGCGGTCACGCTCGTGACCGCGTGGATCGGCGAACTTGCCCGCACCCACGAGATCGATCCGACGCTGGTGGCAACCAATCGCGACATCGTTGCACTGCTCGCCGGTGGGGAATCGCGATTGTCGAACGGTTGGCGGCGCGATCTGGTCGGACGGGACATCGAACGGTTGCTGAAGGGGGAGTCGGGTCTCTCGTTCGACGGTGACGGTCGACTCAGGCTCATCCCCGCCAAAGACGATTCCGCCGAGTAAACTCTCAGCCAATGTCCATCGCCTAGGCGGATGACCCTCGTGGCTCCGCTAGTACAAACGGAGCCCATCGTGAAAAAGGGACGTCATCGTCGGTTCGAAGAAGCGCGTCGTCTGAAGCAGTCCGGTCCCACCGCCGAGGACCTCGGAATTTCCTCGCAGAAATCCACCAAGAGCGAAGAGGACGAGTTCGCCGAAATCGCGGAGCGGTACGGCGTGGTGTTCGACGACGATGGGGAGATTGCCGACAACGACGAGGGGTCGATCTCCTGAACGAACTCATTCGCAACGTCGCCATCGTCGCGCACGTTGACCATGGCAAGACAACGCTGGTCGACGAATTGCTGCGCCAGACCGGTACCTTCGCCGCGCATCAAGCGGTGGTGGAGCGTGTCATGGACAACAACGACCAGGAGCGTGAACGGGGAATCACGATCCTCGCCAAGGCCGCCTCGGTCGAATGGCGCGGCGTCAAGATCAACCTCGTCGACACACCCGGTCACGCTGACTTCGGCGGTGAGGTTGAGCGCGCACTGGCCCTGGTGGATGGTGTTCTCCTCCTCGTCGACGCTGCCGAGGGACCATTGCCCCAAACGCGTTACGTGCTGTCGAAGGCATTGAATCAGGACCTTCCGGTGGTATTGGTCATCAACAAGGTCGATCGCAGTGACGCCCGACCGGAAGAGGTGTTGTTGGATGTGGAGCACCTGTTCCTCGATCTCGCACACCACGACCACCACTTGAATTTTCCGGTCGTATCCGCCGTTGCACGAGAAGGACGGGCGATGAAGGGCGTCGGAATGCCGGGTACCGACGCCGACCTGGTGCCGCTGCTCGATGCAATACTCGACACGATTCCGGCACCGGAGGGCGATGCAAACGCTCCGCTCCAAGCCCTGGTAACCAACCTCGACGCAAGCGACTACCTCGGCCGCCTGGCGATCGGACGCGTGCATGCCGGAACCCTGCGCAAGGGTGACACGGTGGCGCTCCTCGGGAAACCCGAGGCCGGTGTGCAACCGATGCTGAAACGCAGGATTTCCAATCTTTCGCAGTTCACGGGTATCGCCCGCAAAGAGGTCGAAACGATTTCGGCGGGGGATTTGTTCATCGTCGCAGGCATCGACGAAGTCGAGGTTGGCGACACCCTCGCAAACGTGGAGTCGGCCACGCCGTTGCCACGCCTCGAAGTGGACGAGCCAGTTCTACGAATGAGTTTCGCGGTGAACTCGTCGCCGTTCTCGGGGCGTGAGGGCACCTACGTTACGAGTCGTCACCTGCACGATCGCCTGCAGAAGGAGATCCTCGGCAACGTGTCGATCAAGCTCTTTCCGACGGATTCACCCGACGTCATCGAGGTGGCCGGTCGCGGTGAACTGCAACTTGCCGTCCTCATCGAGAACATGCGGCGCGAGGGTTACGAGATGCAGGTGAGTCGCCCGGAGGTGATCACGAAGGACGTCGACGGGAAGCGACACGAGCCCTTCGAACGAGGAACCATCGACGTGCCCGACGAATTCGTCGGCGCGGTGACCCAGGCGATCGCACCTCGTCGAGGTCGAATCGTCGACATGCGGCCCGGCGACGCGGGACGAACGATCATGCACTTCTCGGCTCCGTCCCGCGGTCTCATCGGCTTCCGCTCGCTGCTTCTCACGGTCACGCGTGGCACCGCGCTCATCCATCAGAGTTTCGCCGGATTCGAGCCGTGGGCCGGCGACGTGCCGCACCGACTCGGTGGTGCGATGATTGCCGACCGAATCGGTCCGGTGACCGCTTACGCGTTGGACAACCTGCAGATGCGGGGAACCTTGTTCGTCGAGCCCGGTGACGAGGTGTACGAAGGCATGGTGGTGGGTGAGTGTGCCCGAGGCGAGGAGATGGTGGTGAACGCCGTGCGTGCCAAGGAGAAGAACAACATCAGAACCCACAGCCATGACGACGGCGTCAAACTCGCGGCCCCGATCATCCACACGTTGGAGACCGCCATCGAGTGGATCGGCGACGATGAGCTGGTGGAGGTCACCCCGAAGTCGATTCGTATCCGCAAGCGTTGGTTGAATCTCGAGGATCGCCGGCGCGCCAACAAGAAGGGTTGATCACCGATGGGCGATCTCGACGACATCGTCGATCGGTTGCGATCGATCTCGGAGGATTTGTCCGATCGAGCAATCCGCATCCTGAGCGACGCCGCTGCGGCGGGTGAACATCAGCGGCCCGAATCCGAGCGAACCATCACCCAGGCTCGTCGCGCAGTGGAGAAGGCAATCGGCCTGCTGGACCGAATGGATCGCTAAGCCCGCAAATCCATTCCCTTGGCGGCGAGGGCACCGATGAGTTCATCGAAACTCTTCTGGAACGATGACACACCCTCTCGCTCGAGTTGATCTGCCACGGAGACCATGTCGATACCGGTCTCGAGGATTCGTGACCAGGATGCCCGCGCGGACTCAAGGTCCGCATCCACCGTGCGAAACAGGTTGCCGTGATCGTCGAACGCTTCGAGAGTCGCATCGGGCAGGGTATTGACCGTCTCGGGTCCGATGAGTTCGTCAACGTAGAGCGTGTCCCGATACGACGGGTCCTTGGTCGACGTCGATGCCCAAAGCGGTCGTTGCTTCCTCGCCCCGAGTTCGGCGAGTGCATCCCAGCGTGGACCCGTGAACTTGTCCGTGAACATCGCAAAGGCGAGTCGAGCCTGCGAGACGGCGGCCGTACCGCGGAGGCTGATTGCGGATCCACCTACGGCGTCGAGACGGCGGTCGACCTCGGTGTCGACGCGGGAGATGAAGAAGCTGCCCACGCTCGCGATGCCCGAGAGATCACGATGTCCGGCCGCAACTCGATCCTCGAGGCCCGCCACGTATGCCTCGAGCACCTCCGCGTATCGATCCAAGCCGAAGATCAACGTCACGTTGACGCTTCGGCCCTCGCCGATCATCGTGCGAATCGGTTCGACGCCGTCTCTGGTCGCCGGAATCTTGATCATGACGTTGAGTCGACCGATCCGTTCGTGCAACGATCGGGCGGCGACGAGGGTGCCGACTGCGTCATGTGCCAAGCCGGGATCGACCTCGACACTGACGTACCCGTCCTCGCCGCGGGAATCCTCGTACACCGACGCAAAGACGTCGAGGGCCGAGTCGATGTCGCGCAACACCAAGTCCCAGTACGCCTCTATGGGTGTGGCACCGTCCCTCGTGACGTTCTCAAATTGACGGTCGTAGTCGGTCGAATGTTGTATCGCCTTTTGGAAGATCGTCGGGTTGCTCGTCAAGCCGCGCACACCCCGATCACGCAGGGCGGCAAGTTGTCCGCTCGTTATCCAACCGCGACGCAAGTTGTCCAGCCACGGACTCTGTCCGTATTCGGAATGGAGACGCCGGAGACGGTTCAGATTCATGCTCCCAGGGTGTCGAGCAAATCCTTGGCCCGCGACACGATGTTGTCCACCGAAATGCCGAGTCGACTGAGCACCACATCGCCCGGGGCGCTCGCACCAAAGCGGTCGATACCGATGGCGTCGTCTGCGAAGGTGCTCCAACCGAACGTGCTACCGGCTTCGACGGAAAGGACGGGAACCCCGATCGGCAGGACGTGCGAGCGGTACGTCGGATCCTGGGCGGCGAAGAGCTCGGGGCATGGCATCGACACGACGCGCACTTCGATTCCGCCCTCATCCAAGTTCGATGCGGCTTGGACGGCGGTGGCTACTTCCGCGCCGGTGGCCACGATGGTGAGTCGCGGGGACCCCTCGGTGTGGCGAACGATCGCAGCACCACGAACGACTGCTCCACCGTCGGTCACGACGGACGTGTTCTGGCGGGAAAGGATGAGCGCCGTCGGACCGTCGTGGTCGCAGGCTTGTCGCCACGCCTGGACCGTTTCGTTGGCATCGGCCGGACGAACGACCCGCAGGCCAGGGATGATTCTCAACGACGCCAGGTGTTCGACCGGCTGATGGGTGGGTCCATCCTCACCGACCCCGACCGAGTCGTGGGAGAAGATGAAGATCGCCTTGGCGTGCGAGATTGCGGCGAGGCGCAGAGCCGGACGCATGTAATCGGCGAACACGAAGAAGGTTCCGACTGCGGGGAGCACTCCTCCGTGCAAGGCCATGCCAACGGCGATGGCGCCCATGGCATGCTCACGGATTCCGTAGTACACCTGACGTCCGTCGGGTGTGTCTGGTGACATCGCCGCCGCACCGGTCAGTTTGGCTCCGGTATTGCCCGTCAAATCTGCACTCCCGACGATCAAATGGGGCACGTCGGCTCGTGAAGCATCGATTGATTTCTGCACCGCCACTCGCGTGGCGACGCTCGTTGCTGGCTCAAAGAGCGGCTTCGAACTCGTCCACTCTTCACTTGGACGAGGGTCCCACATCGCTCGCCACTCGTCGTTGGCGGTCTTCGCGGCCGCCAGTTGTTCCTGACTCGCGACCGTTCCACGTGAGCGCGCGTGTGTGCGCACGGCATCGACGACCTGCGCATTCGTCCAGAACGGTTCATCGGGTATACCCATCGCATGC
>SXPW01000087.1 GCA_005793785.1 Actinomycetota bacterium
CGAGACGGGTGCGGGTCAGCACGGCGTCGCATCGGCGACGGCGGCGGCGCTGCTCGGGCTCACTTGCAAGGTGTACATGGGTGCCGTCGACGTCGAACGTCAGGCGCTCAACGTGTTTCGCATGCGACTACTCGGTGCCGAAGTTGAGGCAGCACAATCGGGGAGTCGCACCCTGAAGGACGCCGTGAACGAGGCGATGCGGGACTGGGTGGCGAGTGTCGAACACTCCTATTACTGCATCGGCTCGGTGATGGGTCCCCACCCGTATCCGTTCATGGTGCGACAGTTCCAGAGCGTCATCGGAGACGAGGCTCGCGAGCAGATTCGCGAGTTGACCGGTCGCGATCCCGACGTGGTCACCGCCTGCGTGGGTGGCGGATCGAATGCGATGGGAATCTTCAGCGGATTCGTCGACACCCCTGCCCGACTCGTCGGTGTGGAACCTGCGGGTGGGGCCGCAGTGGGCAGGGGAGTCCCGGGGGTCGTGCACGGCATGAAGAGCTTCCTCTTGCAGGACGAGGAGGGCCAGGTACAGGAGGCGCACTCGATTTCGGCCGGACTGGATTACCCGGGGGTGGGACCCGAGCACTCCTACTTGGCATCCATTGGAAGGGCGGAGTATCCGAGCGTCACCGACGCCGAGGTGATCGAAGGGTTCCAACTGTTGTCGCGCAGTGAGGGCATCATCCCTGCGCTCGAATGTGCGCACGTCGTTGCATGGATCGCCCGCGAGGCGCCCAACATGCAGGGAGCCACGGTCCTGATGAATCTCTCCGGTCGAGGCGACAAGGACGTCGCGCAGATGATGCAGATCCTCGGCCCGACGTTGGGTTCATCTCGCTAAAAGTCCATGACCATCGCCGCAGCCTCGACCCTCGAAACGAGGCTCCGGGCAACCCGCGATGCCGGGCGCAAACTCCTCGTTCCGTACGTCACCGGCTTCGTCGAGCACTGGGAGGAAGCCGTCCGCGCGGCAGCGGCGAACGGTGCGGATGCAATCGAGGTCGGAATTCCGTTCTCCGACCCGGTGATGGACGGACCAGTCATTCAGCGGGCGTCGCGTGAGGCGTTGAACCGCGGCGCGACGCCGACAGCAATCCTCGACGGCATTCGGGGAATCGACGTGGACGTGCCCATCGTCGTCATGTGCTACTACAACTCCGTCTTTCGCACCGGACACGAACGATTCGCCGACCTGTTGCGTGGAGCGGGAGTCGCAGGCGCAATCGTGCCCGACCTACCGTTGGAGGAGTCAGCCGAGTGGTGCACGGCAGCCGATGCGGCGGGAATCGCCACGGTGATGTTGGCGGCACCGACGGCCCCGGATGATCGTCTTCCTCACATCACCGCTCGCTCGAGGGGATTCGTATACGCAGTCGGTCTCCTCGGCGTCACCGGTGAGCGCGACTCATTGTCGGCGAGCGCCACGACGATCGCCCGCCGGGTGAAGCGCGTGACCACATTGCCCGTGCTCGTGGGTGTCGGAGTGTCCGATGCCGATCAAGCCCGTGAGGCCTGCCGGGTGGCGGACGGCGTCATTCAAGGTGCATCCGTCATGCGTCGGTTGCTCGACGAGGGCGTCGACTCCGTCGCACGGTACGTATCCGAAGTGCGCCACGCCATCGACGAGTAGTTTCGCAGCATGTTGAAAACCGGCGACAAGGCCCCCGCCATAGCGCTGTTGGACCAGCATGGCAAGAAGCGGACGCTGCGGGAGTTCGCCAAACGCAAGGTGCTGGTGTACTTCTATCCCAAGGCGGACACGCCCGGCTGCACCCAACAATCATGTTCGTTGAGCGCGATCAAGGACGACATCGGTCGAACGGTGATCATCGGCGTGAGCCCCGATTCACCGGCCAGGCAATTGAAGTTCGACAGCAAGTACAACCTCGGATTTCCGTTGCTGTCCGACGAGGATCACGCGGTAGCCAAGGCCTACAAGGTGTGGAAGAAGAAGTCGATGTACGGTCGCGAGTACATGGGCATCGAGCGTTCCGCATTCCTCATCGACGGCAACGGCAAGGTCATTCACGCCTGGTACAAGATCTCTCCAAAGCAAACGCCGGAGTTCCTGCTCGAAGCGCTCGACGCATGACGGTATTTCCGACGCCGGAATCGGTGTTGCCGCATCGTGCGCCGTTCCTGTTCGTCGATTCGATCGACGCCCTCGACGTCGGAGTCGGCGCAGTCGGACGGTGGCGTCTGCGTGGCGACGAATGGTTCTTCCCCGGCCACTTTCCCGGACGTCCGACCTTGCCCGGTGTGCTGATGTGCGAAGCCATCGCCCAAGTCGGCGCGTACGCGTTGCTCAGCGACCCTGCACGCGCTGGACGACTGCCGCTCTTTGGCGGTCTCGACTCGGCTCGATTCCGTCGTCAGGTCGTGCCTGGAGACGAGCTCGTGCTCACGGTGCAACTGGGACGAATGAGTGCGCGTGCCGGCAAGGGCTCGGGAACCGCCACGGTGAACGGTGAACTCGCCTGTGAATGCGAGTTGATGTTCGTGCTCGTCGACCGCTGACCGTTTCGAGGTCGGCGGTCGACTGCCTCGCCCGAGCAGCAAGCTCAGGTCACCGGTGCGATGATGATCGATCCGTTGTGACCACCGAAACCGAAATTGTTGGAGATGGTCGGACCAGGCGTCCACGCCCGCGGTGACCCCATCACGACGTCGCAAGTGATGTCTTCGCCCAGGGTCGTGGTGTTGGCAGTGGGCGGAATGAGTCGATGTTCGAATGACAACAACACGGCCGCGGCTTCGAGGGCACCAGCCGCACCGAGTGGGTGTCCGGTGACCCCCTTGATCGAAGTGACCGGAGGAGTCGGGTTTCCGAAGACTGCAGCAACCGCCTGCGATTCCGCTTGGTCGTTGAGCGGTGTCGATGTGCCGTGGGCGTTCACCTGCTTGATGTCGCTTGGTTGCAGGCCCGCATCCTCCAACGCGAGTCGCATGCACGCAATGGCACCGACGCCTCCCGGTGACGGAGCCGTGATGTGATGTGCGTCGGCGTTGCTCGCCGCGCCGAGAATTTCCGCAAGGATCGTGGCGCCGCGTGACACGGCAAGGTCGTGGCGCTCGAGCACGAAGACCGCCGCACCTTCACCGAATACGAACCCGTCACGACCGGCGTCGAACGGTCGACTCGAGCCGCTCGTCGAGAGCGCGGTCATGTTGGCGAACCCCGCGACTGCCGTGATCGTCGCCGCCGACTCGGCGCCACCGCTCACGACGGCATCGCACCGGCCCCACGCGATGAGCCGGGCGGCATAACCGAGTGCGTGGGTTGCGGCAGCGCACGCCGTGCAGATGGTTTCGGCGGGACCGCGGAAGTGGTGGCGCATGGAGATTGCCGCGCCGCACGCATTCGACATCATCATCGGAACGAGGAAGGGAGATACTCGGCGCTCACCTTTTTCGACGCGAGTGACCACCTGATCCTCCAGGGTCCGCAAGCCTCCGATGCCCGTGCCGAAGATGGTGCCGATTCGCGTCGGGTCGTAGGGGAGTTCGCCGGATTGCGTCAGGGCTTCGTGTGCCGCGGCCAGCGCAAACTGCTCGACCCGGTCCGCACGCCGGGCTTCCTTCGGATTGCTGAAGTACGGCTGCGGATCCCAATCGGGGATCTCCACGGTTTTCGCATTCGTGATACCGGGTCCGAGGAGCCCGTTCCAAAAGGCGTTCTTTCCCAAACCGCACGGAGCAAGCACTCCGTATCCGGTGATCGCGACACGATGACCCGCTCCCTGCATGGGGAGGGTTACTTGGTTTTGGCGACGATGAGGTCGAAGGCTTGACCGACCGTCGTGATGCCTTCGAGATCTGACTCGGGGACCTCGACTCCGAACTCCGACTCGAGTTCCATCACGAATTCCACGAGGTCGAGGCTGTCGGCCTCCAAGTCTTCCTTGAAGCGTGCTTCGGGGGTGACCTTTGCAGCGTCGACCGCCAACACATTGACGGCACATTTGGTGAATCGCTGGAATTGTTCTTGGCTCACGTGGGGCCTCCTCGCGACAATCCTAGTGTCCCATCCCGAGACCACCGTCGACGGGCAGCACTGCACCGGTGATGTACGCGGCGTCAGCCGAGGCGAGGAAGGCGATCGCACCCGCAATCTCATCGGGTGTGGCGACCCGTCCGAGAGGAACGAGGTCGGCGAATGCCTTCAACTTGTCATCGCCCAACTTCCGAGTCATGTCGGTGTCGACGGGTCCCGGCGCGACGACGTTGACGGTGATGTTCCGACTCCCGAGTTCGCGGGCGAGTGACCGTGCGAATCCAACCAGTCCGGCTTTGGATGCCGCGTAGTTCGCCTGGCCGGCTTGGCCGAGCAATCCGACGACGCTCGAGACGAGGATGATTCGTCCGCGTCGTGCGCGCAACATTGATTGTGTCGCACGCTTGGCGACTCGGAATGCCCCGGTGAGGTTGGCATCGACGACGTCGACGAAGTCGGCTTCCTTCATGCGCAGAAGCAAACCATCCTTGGTGATGCCGGCATTGGAGACCAGCACCTCGACCGGACCCAACTTTTCCTCGACCTCCGTGAATGCGCGTTCGACGTGCGACTCCTGCGTCACGTCGCACTGCACCGCGAGGAAGTCTCCCGACGGCGCGGTGGTGTTGTAGGTGACCGCCACCTTGTCCCCGAGTGCGACGAACCGTTCCGCGGTGGCACGTCCGATGCCTCGACTACCACCGGTGACAAGTACGACGCGACTCATGGTTGTCTCCATTCAACGACCGCGCTCGCGGCCGTCATGCCGGCGCCGAAACCGACGAGAAGGACGATGTCGCCGTTGTTCAATCGACCGCGCTCGGCGGCATCGAACCACGCGAGCGGAATCGAGGCCGACGAAGTGTTGCCCGTCTCGTGGAGCACCGTAGCCGTGCGATCCATCGGGATACCCAATTGACGACAGGCAGCGTCGATGATGCGGACGTTCGCCTGGTGTGGAACGCACAGCGTGACGTCGTCCACGCCGAGGCCGGCCTTGGCGAGGGATTTGCGGCCGGAATCCACCATGATGCGAACGGCCCGACGGAATACCTCCTTGCCGTCCATGTGGATGTAACCGCCCACCTCTGCGTACAGCAGATGCTCCAGCGACCCGTCGGCATCGAGATCCCAACCCAAGAGTTGTCCCGCATCCGGCACGCCGTCGACGATGCACGCCCCCGATCCGTCGGCAAAGAGGATCGCCGTGCCACGATCGCCCCAATCGGTGACACGTGAGAGCGTGTCGGTTCCGATCACGAGCAGTCGCTTCGCGCCGATGGCGAGCAATCCGTGCGCCACGACGTATGCGTACACGAATCCGGAGCACGCGGCATTCACATCGAAGGCTCCACAGCGCAGACCGAGCGCGTGTTGTACCGCGGCGGAGGTGGCTGGGACCGTTCGATCAGGAGTGGTGGTCGAGAGCACGAGTCCGTCGATCGACGCCGGGTCGACTCCCGCCATGGAGATCGCACGGCGCGCCGATTCGACCGAGAGCGAGGCCGTCGATCCACCGATGTGGCGTCGCTTGATTCCCGTGCGCTCGGTGATCCACTCGTCGTTGGTGTCCATCATCACCGAAAGGTCGTCGTTCGTGAGTACCTTCTCCGGAAGGGCGGTGCCCCAGCCGATGATTCGTCCACCGCCCATCAGTGGGTCCGTAGCCAAGCGACGGGCTCGCGCATCGCGAGGCGCTCACCCTCATGGGCGATGAAACTTTGCAGGATTCCGGCGAACGGGGAACGCACCTCGACCTCGCCGACGTGACCGAGCAACGTCCCGACGTCGATGCGCGCGCCGTCGACGATCGTCGCCTGCTTGGCGAACACTCCCGCGGCCGGACTCACGACGAGTCGCTCCACGACGAAGAGATGTTCGCCCTCCTGTACGTCGGTCTTCGGTGGCGACACCTGGCTCACGAACTCGAGCAACGAGTCGAGTTCGTCGGGAGTGGACACGCTGATCACTCGGGCTCCGTCGATCGTTCTCTTCACCATTCCGCTCAACACGCCGCCGGGTCCGAGTTCCACGTAACCCGCAATCGACTGTTTCTCGAGTTCCAACAGGACGTGTTTCCACCGCACCGGTGAGCAGAGTTGTGCCGACAAGAGCGACGCCCAGTCGTCGCCACTCTTGTGCACCAATGCATCGACGTTGGAGACGATCGGAACGTCGGCGTCGCGTGGCTTGGCAGCCGCGAGTGCGACGCGTAGGCGATCCCGCGCGGCGTTCATGAACGGAGTGTGGAATGCCCCGGACACCGGTAGTGGCATCACCTTCTTGGCGCCGAGTTCCTTGGCGTGTTTCGTCGCCTTCTCGATACCGGTCGGTGATCCGGCAATCACCACCTGACCCGGTGCATTGAAGTTGGCCACCCACACGTTGTCATCGGCACGGCGACAAGCCACCTCGACGAGATCGTCGTCCAAACCCAGAACCGCGGACATGGCGCCGGGGGATGCCTGTCCCGCATCGTGCATGGCGTCGCCGCGTTCGATGACGAGGCGAACGCCGTCGTCGAAACCGAGTGCACCGTTGGCCGTGAGTGCCGTGTATTCCCCCAGACTGTGGCCGGCACAAATGCTCGGTTCGATGCCGAGGCGCTCGACGGCGTCCAACACCATGAGGCTGCTGACGAAGGTCGTGAGTTGGGCGTTGCGGGTGTCCTTCAATTCGTCGGCGTCGGCGTCGAGGAGTAACCGACCGACGTCTCGTTCGGCGATTGCGGAGGCTTCGTCGACCAGTTCCCAACTTTCGTGGTCGCGCCACGGACGTCCCATACCGGGTCGCTGCGATCCCTGTCCGGGAAACAAAAACGCGAGCAACCGACCTCCCTGTCTGACGCAAGCTTGTCGCAGTAGAGGTTACGAGAGATTGCCCTTCGGCGAGCGCCACTAGCATTTCACCGCGTTGCCCGAGTGGCGAAATGGCAGACGCGACGGACTCAAAATCCGTTGCCTGAAAGGGTGTGTGGGTTCGACTCCCACCTCGGGCACCAGGGCGCTCGTAGGCTGAACAGCCCATGAGCGTGCAGTTACCGGCGGGTATCGAGCAGCGTTTGATTCGTCATCGCCTGGCCCGTTGTGCCGCAACCCTGCGCGAGCTTGGTGAGGATTTGCGGGTGACCGTCGAGCAGGTCGAGGTATTGCGCGACGCGGCCGCCGACGACGAACTTCGCGCAATCGTCTCCGAGACCCCGAGTGCCATGGCCGAACACCGGGAATCGCAACACCACTACGTCGCCATCGCCAAGCATCTCGAACATCTCCAACGCAGCATCACCGCTCTCGAGGCCGAGCGTGACGAGTTGCTGGAACGACTCACGTAGTCGGGTCACGGCCGTCGAAGCGCCTCGTTCTAGAGTCTGCCCGTGACCAAACGAGTCCATATATGACCGCTTCGTCGGCAACGAGCATCGTCATCGCCGAGGACGAGGCAATCATCCGACTCGATCTGCGCGAGTTGTTGGAGGAAGAGGGTTATCTGGTGGTAGGTGAGGCCGGACGCGGGGACCAGGCAGTCGAGCTCGTTCGTTCGCTGCGTCCCGACCTCGTCATCCTCGACGTGAAGATGCCGGGTATGGACGGCATCGAGGCCGCACGGATCATCACCGCCGAGGGCATCTGTGCGGTGTTGATGCTCACGGCCTTCAGTCAACGTGAAATCGTCGAACAGGCCCGCGATGCAGGTGCGGTTGCCTACCTGGTGAAGCCGTACCAGAAGGCGGAATTGGTACCGGCCATCGAACTCGCCACCGCGAGGTACGCCGAAACCAAGGCCCTCCTTGCGGAGGTCGGGGAACTCACGGAGCGGCTCGAGGTGCGCAAACTGCTCGATCGTGCGAAGGGGAAACTCATCGACGGTCACGGTCTGTCGGAGTCCGACGCCTTTGCGTTCATTCAAAAGACCGCGATGTCGACCCGTGCCACCATGCGCGGTGTCGCGGAGTCGGTCCTGAAGGGTGAGATCGTTCCTCCTGCATGAAGGTGATGGCCCTCGACGGGAACTCGTTGGTCTATCGGGCGTTCTTCGCCCTGCCCGACACGATGGCGACGGAACGCGGGGAGGTCACCAACGCGGTGTTCGGTTTCTGTTCGATGTTCATCACCCTCGTGAAGGATCATTCGCCCGACGCGGTGGTGGTGGTGTTCGACCGCAAGGAGAAGACCTTCCGGCATGAGGCGGCCCCCGAATACAAGGCGCAACGGGAAAAACAGCCCGACACGCTGTACCAACAGTTGGAACTGGTGCGAACCGAACTGCTCGCCGCGGCCGGGGTGGCCGCGATCGACTGTGCCGGCTTCGAAGGCGACGACATCATCGCCACGATTGCCGCAAACATCGGTCCGAGCGACGAGCTGCTGATCGTCACCGGCGACCGTGACGCGTACCAACTCGTGCAAGATCCGAACATCCGGGTGTTGTACAACAAGCGCGGCGTTTCCGACTATGCGCTCTACGACGAAGCGGGGATCATGGAACGCACGGGAGTGACACCGACGCAGTATCCGGATTACGCGGCACTGCGGGGCGACCCGAGCGACAATCTCGAGGGGGTACCCGGGGTCGGGGAGAAGACCGCCGCGAAACTCATCGCGAAATACGGGGAACTCGCGGCGGTGTTCGATCACGCCGACCAACAGACCCCCAAGTTGAAGTCGTCGCTCCATGAATCTCGCAATCGGGTGATGCGTAATGCCCAATTGATGCGCTTGCGGCGCGACGTTCCGGTTCCCGTCGACGCGACACGGTGGCGCCCGCAACCGGATGCGGCTGCGTTGCAACGGTTGTTCACGCGTCTGGAGTTCAGCACGATGTTCGCCCGGTGGAAGCCGATCCTCGCGAAGTTCGAATCGACCGCGGCGGTGCTCGACGAGGTCACCGTGGCTACGAATACGGCAACCTCCGACTCGACACCACCGACCCTGGCGGGGGCACACGACCTACGAGTGTCATTGTCGCCACTGACGGTTCGGGAAGCCATCGAACTCCTCACTTCGCCATCGCCGATTGGGCTTGCGGTCTCGTGGGATGGCGAGCCTGGACGAAGTGCGATTCGTGGAGTGGCAATTTCGCAAGGCGTCGAAACCGTGGGGAGCGTCGCATGTGGTCTGCTCTCGGCCGCGGCGCTGGCAGACGAGGATCTGGGACGTTCGCTCGGCGCCTCGACGAATCTCGTCATGCACGACGCTCGCAATGCGATGCGTGGATTGCTCGCACTCGGCATCGACATCGTCTCGTTGGCATTCGACACGGCGATCGCCGCGTATCTCTCCGACTCCGGTTCCGGATCACACGACATCACCGGGCTCGCCGAAACGCGTCTCGGGCGTCGCGTGGCCGGCGATGGCACGACGGCGGCTGGTCAATTGGATTTCGACAACCCGCTCGAGCAGTCGCTCGACCACGGTGCGGCGGTCGAAGCCACGGTGACACTCCTCGTGCGACCGATCCTGGAACGTGAACTCGTCGACATCGGTCTCCAGGATCTGTACCGCGAGGTGGAATTACCGCTCGTTCGGGTGTTGGCGCGCATGGAGTACCTGGGAATTGCCGTCGATCGACGGGCACTCCAGGAACTCGAGGCTCGTCTCGGCGAACGCAGCACTTCACTGGTGGCCTCGCTCCATGAACTCGCCGGCAGGGAGTTCAACGTCAACTCCACGAAACAGTTGCAGGACATCCTCTTCACGGAGCGAGGTCTCACGGGTGGTCGCAAGACGAAGGTGAGCAAGGGATACAGCACCGATGCGGCATCACTGGAGAAGATTCGCGACGAGTGGCCCGAGTTCATCGACGCCCTCATGGAGTACCGGGAGACGGAGAAACTCCGTGCGACGTACGCCATCGGTTTGTTGTCGTCAGTCGGGTCGGACGGGCGCATCCACGCGAGCTTCAACCAGACCGTCGCGCGCACCGGCCGCTTGTCGAGCGATCAACCCAACCTGCACAACATTCCGATTCGCAACGAGTCCGGCAAGGTGTTCCGAGAGGTGTTCGTTCCTGCCGCCGGTTGTGAATTCATGGTGGCCGACTACAACCAGATCGAATTGCGTTGCATCGCCCACCTCGCAAAGGATCCAGGCTTGTTGGCGGCATTCACCGCCGGGGTCGACATCCATCGTGCGACGGCAGCCGAGGTGTTCGGCGTCGGAGTCGACGAGGTCACCCCCGAGCAGCGAGGCAAGGCAAAGATGGTGTCCTACGGTCTCGCCTACGGAATGGAGGCATATGGACTGGGTCAGCGCTTGGGAATCGACGTGTCCGAAGCCAAGACCATCCTCGACGCGTATTTCGTGGCTTTCCCGCGCGTGAAGCAATACATGGATCACGCCGTGGCGACGGCGACCAAGGACGGCTACACCACCACCTTGTTCGGGCGTCGGCGACGCATCGACGGCATCACGAGTCCGATTCGCCAAGTGCAGGCTGCAGCGGCGCGAATGGCGATGAACGCCGGGATCCAGGGTCTCGCCGCCGACATCTTCAAGATCGCGCTCGTGGCCATCGACCGTCGATTGGAGGAGCGTGGCCTGCGCAGTCGCCTCGTCCTTCAGGTGCACGACGAGGTGATCGTGGAGGTGGTGGCCGGCGAACGGGAACAGGTGGAGACGCTCGTCCTCGACGCCATGCACGGCGCCGCGGCTCTGGACGTGCCGTTGGCGGTCAATGCCGCGTGGGGAGCCAGTTGGGCGGCGGCGAAGGTAGCCTGACGCGTCCGCCCTCGGCGGGAAATGTCCCATCCCTACTCTTCTTATCCACCGAAAGCATCCAGTGACCGACACAACACTCAGCCCCACCGCATCGATGGGCACGTTCGACCAGAGCGGCAATTACATTCCTCGCAAGATCACCGAGCGAGACGCATCATTCGCAGACGAACTCAACAGCACCTTCGTTGAGATCAAGGAAGGCAAGCTCGTCACGGGCACCGTCGTGCGCATCACACGCGAGGAAGTGCTCCTCGAAATCGGATACAAGACCGAGGGCGTGATCCTGGGTCGTGAACTCGCGATTCGCCAGGACATCGATCCGCACACCGTGGTGCAACTCGGCGAGAAAATCGAGGCGCTCGTCCTCACCCTCGAGGACAAGGAAGGAAGACTGCTCCTGTCCAAGAAGCGCGCCCAGTACGAACGGGCGTGGGGCGACGTCGAACGCATCAAGAACGAGGACGGCACCGTCGAGGGGCACGTCATCGAGGAAGTGAAAGGCGGACTCATCGTCGACATCGGTCTGCGTGGGTTCCTCCCGGCATCGCTCGTGGAACTGCGTCGCGTGAAGGATCTCGCGCCGTACGTCGGCCAGAAGATCCAGGCCAAGATCCTCGAACTTGACCGCCAGCGCAACAACGTGGTGTTGTCGCGCCGCGCAGTGCTCGAGGCGACGCAACGCGAGAGTCGCGACGGATTCCTCGTCAACCTGAAGGTCGGGGAGATTCGCAAGGGTCGCGTGTCGTCGATCGTTGCGTTCGGCGTCTTCGTCGATCTCGGTGGTATGGACGGTCTCATCCACGTGTCGGAGCTCTCGTGGAAGCACGTCGACAATCCGAACGACATCGTGAAGATCGGCGACGAGGTCGACGTCAAGGTTCTCGAGATCGACGGCGACCGTGAACGCATCAGTTTGTCGCTGAAGGCGACGCAACAAGATCCGTGGCAGGCCTTCGCGCAGGGCCACGCGGTCAACCAATTGGTCTACGGACGCGTCACGAAGATCGTCCCGTTCGGTGCCTTCGTGCAGGTCGGGGATGGAATCGAGGGACTCGTGCACATCTCGGAGATGTCGTCGCACCACGTCGAGGCCCCGGAACAGGTGGTCACTCCCGGTGAGGAACTGTGGGTCAAGATCATCGATCTGGACCTGGCTCGCCGGCGCATCAGCCTGTCGATCAAGCAAGCCGCCGAGGGTGGCGAGTTGGCGCCGGAGTATCGCGACCAGTTCAAGGCCGACGAGCAGGGCAACTGGGTCGGTACCGACGATGCCACTCGCGAAGCAGCGTGGGGTGACATGTTCCAGGCCGAAGGTCAGCCGAACTCGTAAGTCGTAACGGGGAGGTGACGAGATGATCCTCGTCGGGCTCACGGGTGGTATCGGCTCGGGCAAATCGGTGGTTTCGTCGCAACTGGCGACCCACGGTGCCGTCGTCGTCGACGCCGATCTCATCGTTCGCGATCTGCAACTCCCGGGTCAGCAGGTGTTTGCCGACATCGTTGCTCGCTTCGGCGATGACATCGTGGCATCGAGCGGTCACCTCGACCGGGCGGCGCTCGCCGCCAAGGTGTTCGGCGATGCGGATGCCCTCGCCGACCTGAACCGCATCGTTCACCCGGCCGTCGGAATCGAGATGATGCGTCGTATCGACGAACAGCGGTCCACGAGCCAGGTGGTCGTGCTCGATGTGCCGCTCCTCGTGGAGAATCCACGCGTCGGATTGTGCGGCGTGCTCGTGGTGGACCTCGACCCTGAAATCGCGGTCGAACGATTGGTGGAACAACGCGGTTTCACCGCCGCCGAGGCCCGCGCTCGCATTGCGCGTCAAGCGACCCGCTCCGCACGCCGATTCGTCGCCGACTGGATCATCGACAACTCCGGTTCACGTCTCGATCTGGCACGTCAGGTCGGTGCGGCCTGGCGCTGGATGTGCTCCCTGCCACCCGCGCGCGCCGATGCCGGTCGGGTTGCGGGTCGCATCGACTCGTAGGCTCGCCGCGTGGTGGATACGCGTGCAAAGCACGAGTTCAAGGTGGTGTCGGAGTACGCACCTGCGGGCGACCAACCGACGGCGATATCCCAACTGGCGGAGGGAATCGAGCGCGGTGATCGATTCCAGACCTTGTTGGGCATCACCGGGTCGGGCAAATCGGCGACCATCGCCTGGACGATCGAGCGGGTGCAACGTCCCACGCTGATCCTCGCCCCCAACAAGAGTTTGGCGGCGCAGTTGGCCCAGGAGATGAAGGAGTTCTTTCCGAACAATCGGGTGGAGTACTTCGTGAGCTACTACGACTACTACCAACCCGAGGCGTACATTCCCTCCAGCGACACGTTCATCGAGAAAGACTCCTCGATCAACGACGAGATCGACCGCTTGCGGCATTCCGCCACGGCGGCATTGCTGACGCGGCGTGACGTGATCGTGGTGGCCTCGGTCAGTTGCATCTACGGCATGGGAGACCCCGAGGAATACAAGGGTCACTTGCTCGAGCTCCATCAAGGGGTCGACTACGACCAGCAGAACATCCTGCGACGACTCGTCGACCTGCAGTACGAGCGGAACGACGTGGCGTTGGGGCGCGGAAACTTCCGGGTTCGCGGCGACACGATCGAACTGCATCCGGCCTACGAGGAGAGCGTGACTCGAATCGAGATGTTCGGCGACACCGTCGAGCGAATCAGCGTGGTGGATCCGGTAACGGGAGAGACGTTGGGCAATCCGACCGAGATCCTCGTGTTTCCCGCGACGCACTACGTGGCGGGCGACGACCGCATGCGCGGTGCAATCGTGAAGATCGAACAGGAATTGGCCGAGCGACTGGCGTGGTTCAACGAGCAGGGCAAGTTGCTCGAAGCGCAGCGTCTCGGCATGCGGACACGCTTCGACATCGAGATGATGCAGGAGATGGGGTATTGCAACGGCATCTAGAACTACTCGATGCACATCGATGGTCGGCAACCGGGGGATCCACCCTTCACCCTGCTCGACTATTTCCCCGACGACTTCCTGCTCGTCGTGGACGAGAGCCATGTCGCGGTTCCGCAGTTGTACGGTCAGTTCGCCGGCGATCGTGCCCGCAAGACCACGCTGGTCGAACACGGCTTCCGATTGCCGAGTGCCTGCGAGAATCGCCCGTTGCGATTCGAGGAGACCTTGGAGCGGGTCAATCAGTGCATCTTCATGTCGGCCACGCCGGCGAAGTTCGAGCGGTCCAACTCGGTGCAGGTCGTCGAGCAAGTGGTGCGACCCACGGGTCTCATCGATCCGGAAGTGATCGTCAAGCCGACCAAGGGGCAGATCGACGAC
>SXPW01000088.1 GCA_005793785.1 Actinomycetota bacterium
ACGTTCGTCCTCGGTGCCACGCTCCCAAATCCAAAGTGGCTCCTCGATGAGGTCGCGCACGGTCATTCGTGGATCGAGCGACGAGATCGGGTCTTGGAAGACCATCTGCATTGCGGTCCGAGCCGATCGAAGGTGTTCCTTGGGGAGTTTGGTGAGATTCGTTCCCTCAAAAATCACGTCACCGGAATTCGGAGGCGGCAATTGGAGGATCGCCTTGCCCAATGTGGTCTTTCCACAACCGGACTCACCAACGATGGCCAGCGTCTCGCCCCGGCACACGTCGAAACTGATCTTCGAGACGGCATTGACTACCCTGCCGCCACCCACGTTGAATTCCACGACGAGGTCGCGCACATCGAGCACCACCTCATCGTTGTTGCGCATGTGCGCCGTACCCGAGCCAGCCACTACACCTTCCTCGCAATCGAATGTCCAAGTGGGAACCAACACCGGAAGAGGTGCCCGTTTCCGGCATCGACCAGCGGCGGATGTTCGGTAGTGCACTTCGCCTGCACGTAACTGCACCGCGAGGCAAATCCACAACCAATCGGACGATCCGTGGGATCCGGAAGTCGGCCCTCGATGACGGGGAGCCGTTGTCCGCTCTTCATGTCGATCTTGGGAATCGACTTGAGCAGTGCCTCCGTGTACGGCATTTTCATATTGGCAAACAATTCCGTCGTTGTTGCCTGTTCGACGACTTCACCCGCGTACATGACCGCGACGAAATCGGTGTTCCCCGCCACGACACCAAGATCATGGGTAACGAGCACCATGGACATTTTCAGTTCTCGCCGCAAGTCGGACAGAATTTGGAGAATCTGCGATTGCACGGTGACATCGAGCGCAGTAGTGGGCTCATCGGCGAACAGCAGCTTCGGATTGCATGAAATCGCAATTGCAATCATCACGCGTTGACGCATTCCGCCGGACAATTGATATGGAAATTTGCGCAACATCGACTGCGGATCCGGAATCCGCACGAGTGCAAGCAATTCGGCGCTTCGAGCCATGGCCGCTCGTTTGTCCATTCCGAGGCGAAGCCGTAGTCCTTCCGAAATCTGCGCCCCGATACGACGAACCGGGTTCAATGCGGTCATCGGATCTTGAAAGATCATTGCCATGCCGGTACCAAACTCGTTGCGGACATCTTCGCGAGACATTGCGGTGAGATCCTTGCCGTCGAACACGACCGTGCCTTCTCGTCGTACGTTCGAACCAGAGAGCAATCCCATGGCCGCACGTGACATGACGGTCTTTCCCGATCCGGATTCGCCCACGATGCCGACGCTGGCACCGGCTGGAATCTCCAGGTTCACGTTGCGCACTGCCTCAAGCAGCCCACGAGGTGTCTCAAACTTGATGTTCATCGACCGAATGGAAAGGAGAGAACTCACAGTCGCCCCTCTCGGCGGTCGAGGCCACCGCGCAAGACGTCGCCGATGTGGTTGGTGCTGATGACCGTGAGTGCCAAGACGATGATGGGAAAGTACAGGGCATGTGGGTTGTACTCGAGGTCGTTACGGCCCCGGGCAATCATTCCGCCCCACGATGCTCCGTCTGGAATTCCAACCCCGAGAAGTGAGAGCGAAGCCTCGGCAATGATGACGACACCAACCGCCAAAAAACCCACCGCGATCAACGCCGGGAGAACGTTCGGAACGATGTGTCTGACGATGATGTGTCGATCCCGCATTCCCATCGAGCGTGCCGCAACGACGAACTCTCTTCCCGACCATGCAAGTGTCGCCGCTCTGGCGATTCGACCAAGGATTGGAATGATCACCACCGTCAGGGAGATCACCAATGTGGTGAGTCGACGCCACGTCGGAACGGCTTCGTTGATGTCCACGTTGGTCGCAAGAACCGCGACCAACGCAAGTGCCAACACCAGATTCGGCACCGACAACACCACATTGAATCCGGTGCTCACCACCGTGTCGAACTTGCCCCGATAGTACGCGGCGGTAATTCCGAGGACGCTTCCGATGAGTCCACCGATTCCGACCGAAACGAGAGCCACGAAGATGGAGAGCCGTGCACCATTGACGATTCCCGAGAAGATGTCGTAGCCGTTCGAATCCACACCGAACCAATGTCCCGACGTGAATGGAGGCGAATCGATGAAGTCCCCGTGGATTGTCTGGTAGCTGTCGACCGGTAAGAAGGAACCGAACACCGCCAGAAATGCGGACACAGCGAGCCACCCAAATGCAAGGTAGGTGGGAATGGTGTGCTTCCTACGCATTTATTCGACGATCTCGGGTGCGTGGGTCGACATAACCTGCCGCTACGTCGACGATGAGATTGAACAGTACGTAGAAGATGGAGATCAAACCGACGATCGATTGCAGGGCGATGTACTGTCGTCCGCTAATCGCCGCAAATACCTCGAATCCAACACCATACGTTGCGAAGATCGTCTCGATGACGATTGCCCCGCCAATGAGACCTCCCATGTTGAGCGCCGCCGAGGTAAAGAGTGTGACACTCGAGGGTCGGAACGCGTGACGCCAGAGAATTCGACGATCCGACAAACCCTTGGATGCCGCCATCGTGATGTAGTCCTCGCGCAAGGTTGCGATCATGTCGGCTCGGAGTAGTCGTGTGTAGCTGGCGATGAGACCCACGCTCAAACTGACCACCGGCATGATCATGTGTTTGAAGTGTTCCCAGATTCCCGATGAATACGGCTGATAGTCGAGCGTTGGCAGGAGTTGCCAACGGACACCTACGAGAAGGACGAGGACGAGTGCAATCGCAAAACTCGGCACCGACGAAAGGGCGAATAGGACGTTGCTGATGACTCGATCGGTGCGTCGACCCACCCTGTATGCAGACCACACTCCAAGTGGGATTGCGATCGCCAGCGCAAGTACCTGGGTGTAAATCATGAGCCACATGGACCGAGGGAATGCCACTGCAAGTCGGGATGACACCGCTTCCCTGCCACCCGAGTAGTAGATGTCACCAAAGTCTCCGCGTACGAACTCGCCGAGCCACTTGATGTAATAACCGATTGGGCCACGGTCGAGCCCGATTTCGGAAGTGAGTAGCGCGCGTTCTTCGGGCGAACCAACCGGAAGGAGAATTTCTGCTGGCGAAACGGGAATGAGTTGGAGAAGTAGCGAACATCCGAAGGTCACGCAGAACACAACGATCAACAATTGCGCCGAACGTTGCAGGTAGTAGGCGGCTCGCACGGAGTTTCCTTTCTTCGTTGTAGGACGCTAGGCGAACTTCACTCGAGTCGCCAAGATGTCACCCACAAACGCAATGCGGGTGGTGGAGCATCAGCTCCACCACCCGCACGATGCGAGTACTTCTTGGAATTGCTTACTTACCTGACTTCCACACTCCGGTGAAGTCGATTCCGAAGTTCGTCATCAGTTTGCGCTGACCACCTTGGGTCAGGCCGAGCTCACCAACACCCTTCACGTTCGTTCGGTACGCGAGGGCGTACTTCTGATACGAAATGGTCGTGAGGCGGGCCTCGGTCTGGATCTGTTGGGTGGCTTTGCCGTACAACGCCTTGCGCTTTGCAGCGTTCGGTTCGGCCTTGGCTTGCCAAATGAGATCCTCGCTTACCGTGTCGGTGAAGGCCGACAAGTTCAAGATGCCGTATAGCACCGCGAGTGGCGTCTTGCGCAAGATATGCGTTTGGTTGCCTCCCGAAGTGTCACTGGTGATGAACGGCGCAATGAATGCAGTGCCGGCACCCTCCATCAGCAACAGTGCCATTGCCTGGAACTGCTGCGGGAATGCTCGCTGAATGATTTCGGCCGTGGTAAGCGGCAGAAGGTTCATCTTGATTCCGGCTGCAGTCATGTACTTCTGAATCTGCGTCGCGTTGGCGAGTGACTCGGTGGATCCGGCGGTGTACGGGAACGAGAACTCGAGGTCTTTTCCGGTCTCGGTCTTGTACGCAGCAGCCGCATCCTTGGCCTTCTTCAGGTCGTACTGGATGAAACCCTTCTCGTTGTACATGATGTTGGCAGGTCCAACGATGCTCTTGGCCGCCGACACGTAGTCGCGGTTTCGAACCTTGTTGTAGTCCACGCGATCGATTGCGTAGGAGACCGCCAGACGGGCGTTCTTGCTGCTGAACGGTGCGATGCGGTTGTTCAGCCAGATCGATGGGTAGTACTCCTCCGGCGATTCAATAACCGTCATGTTCTTGTTCTTCTGGAGGTCGCGAATTTGCTTCACTTCACCAGCGCTCGTAAACATCGCGATGTCGAGTGACTTGCTCTTGAGTCCGCTCACTCGGCTGGCAGTCTCCACCAAGAAGGTGAAGGTGATGCCGTCGAGGTACGGAAGGCTTGCGCCACTCGGATCTTTACGCCAGTACGAGGCGTTCTTGGTGACGACGAGCTCATTGAGCTTGGTTGACACCAACTTGAACGGTCCCGTTCCAATCGGCGTGGTTGAGCACTTCGCGCCACCGAGAATCTGACTCGGTGCCCGGACGAAGAATCGACCGGAAGCATAAAGGGTCTCGAGGAAGTCGACCTGCGGTCGATACAAGTTGACTTGTACCGCTGAGTCCGAAACCTTGATCACTTCGGTGATGTTCGCGGTGAATCCACCGGCGGTGCCTGGGCTCGGAGCCTTGCCGAGCAGGGTCAACGCGCCACGCAGGGCTTGGAGGTTCGTTACGAGAGCATCCGCATTCACTGGCGTGCCGTCATGGAACAACACACCCGGACGGACGGTCAACTTCCATTGTTTGAAGTCGGTGCTGTTTTCCACTGCCGAAAGCACATACGGCACGATCTTGCCGTCGACGCGCTGCTCAACCCACGTCTCGTAGATTGTGCGGCCGGCCATCAAGGACGAGTTGGCCAGGTTGTCCGCCATGCAATAGCCAGGGAACGAGTCGAAAATGCCGACACTCAAGGTGCCACCCGTCTTCGGCGTCTCCGCAGCGCTGGTCGGCGCCACCTGGCTGAGCGAGGCAACGAGTGCCACCGCCATGACAGCGGCCACCTTGCGGCGACCACCTCGGAATAGATGCTTCATTACTGTTTCCCCCCTCGAGGTTGATGAGTCGTTCATAACTCAACGAACACCGTACAGGCATTGACACGAAAGTGTCAATTGTCTCACCTGTTTGTGCATGCGTACACAACTCGTCGCCGAAGCGTCCGACTCGTGCGCAAGTTCCCCTCAGCCGAGTGCCTGCTTCACCAGAGCGGCTATTGCCGCACCATCCGCACCTGAGCCAACCTTGGCCCGCACGGCCTTGACCACCTGTCCCATCGCTTTGGCGCCGGTTGCCCCTTGCGCGGCCGCCGACGCGACTTCCTCGGCGATGATCGCAGCGAGTTCGTCGTCGCTCAATCGAGCGGGGAGGTAGCGCTCCAATACCACCAACTCCGCGCGCTCGCTGGCTTCAGCCTCGGTGCGGCCTGCGCCCTTATATATGTCCGCGGCCTCGGCTCGCTTCTTCGCCTCTGCCTGAAGGACGGCGAGAACCTGCTCGTCAGTCAGCGTGACCACAGCATCGCCTGCCACCGCCGCATTCTTCACGGCGGCAATCGCCATGCGCAGGGTGGACTTCTCGGTGTCGAGCCCGGCCTTCATCGCCGAAGCCAGATCCGCTTGCAATCGTTCGAGGAGAGATGCCATCTCTCCATCGTGCCACGCGACACCACGACACCTCGTGCTTCCCATCGAGCGAGTCATCGGTACGCTCAACTCGGTGGCAAACGAAGCCTTCGAGATGTTCTTTGCACTGTTGGCCATTCTGGCGCTCGTGGGCAGTGTGACATTGCTGATTGCCCGATATCTCGGCGGGTCGATTGGACGCACCCTGGTGACGGGAGTTGCACCACTGCGCCTCGTGGTGCCTGCACTCGTCACTTCGGTGGCGATGTTGGGAAGTCTGTATTTCTCCGAAGTGGTCGGCTACCGACCCTGCGTCCTCTGCTGGTATCAACGCATCGCCATGTACGCACTGGCAATCGTGCTCGTCATCGCCGCACTTCGCAAGGACCGGGCAATCGTCCCATATGCCATGGTTCTGGCCGGTCTCGGCACCGTCATCTCGTCCTACCACTGGTTACTAGAACGATGGCCCCGAATCGACACTGGTTCATGCTCACCGGACGCGCCCTGCTCGGTGCCATATTTTGAAGTCTTCGGTTTCGTGTCGTTGGCGTTCATGGCGCTTTGTGCATTCGTCACCGTCGTGGTGTTCCTCGGGGTGGCAAGTCCCCAATCGCCTGCGACAATGGGTACGGACTCCACACCTCCACTTCGTTAAGGAGCAATCATGAACAAGATCACCACCCTCGTCGTCGGACTCATCGCCGTACTGGCCGCCGTCTTCGGGGTCGTCGCATTCACGGCAAGCAGCGACGATGACGCCAGCCTCGAGGGTGCCGTTGAATTCCAGAACGTCGTGGTGACGGGAGACTCCTTACCGGAGTTCGGTGACGGAACCGACGCCGCAATCGGCATGACGGCACCCGTTCTCGAGGGTTTCGGATTCCTCGGGAACGAAGTCAACACCTCCCCTGGCACTCCGATGTTGCTCGTCTTCTTGGCCCACTGGTGCCCACATTGCCAAGCCGAAGTTCCGGTGCTCGTGAAGTGGAGTCAAAGTGGGCTCGTTCCCGAGAACCTCGACGTGATTGCAATTGCAACCGGCACCGACCAGTCGGCTCCGAACTTCCCGCCTTCGAACTGGCTCGCGAGCGAGAAGTGGCCGGAACTGTGGCCCGTACTCGTGGACAGTCAGGATCAGACGGCCGGCAACGCCTTCGGCCTGGCGGGCTATCCGTTCATGACACTCGTCGGCTCCGACGGCAAGGTGCTGTGGCGCAACAGTGGTGAGATCACCGCTGAGGCGCTCACCGATGCACTCAACACGGCACTCGGCAACTAGTCGGCGGCGCAAGAGAGCGCACCCAACAGAAATAGGAATCATTCCTATTCGGCGCTAGCGTCACGGCGTGGGTGCACGGCGATACGTACGTCGGGCAAGCCGCATCGTCTGTTTCTCCCTAGCGATCCTCGGGTTCGCCTGTTCGGCGGAGAATACGACGGTAAGCACCGATACGAACTCCGTGCCTGACTCGGTCACCCCGACGACTCCGCCGGGGATCGATCTTCCTGATGTGGTGGTGACGTACTCCGTCCTTGCTGCAATCGTCGAAGAACTGGTCGAGGGACATGCCGACGTCGTGACGCTCATCCCCGATGGGCTCGACCCGCACGACTTCGAGCCATCGGCCAAGGATGTCGAGGCAATGAACAACGCGGCGATCATCGTTGCCAACGGACTCGATCTGGAAGAGGGTCTGACCGATGCACTCGCGAACACCGCCGAGTCGGGCACGAAGGTCTTCTATGTCGCCGACCACGTGACGACTCTCGCGGTGGTCGACGTGAACGACCATTCCGACCACGGACACTCCCATGCCGGAGCCGATTCATCGAGTGATTCCGATCACGAGCACGGCACGGACCCCCACATCTGGCTGAGCGCACACACGCTTCGTGAAGCACTCCCCGAACTCGGCTTGGCATTGTCGTCCGCCCTGTCCGTCGACCTCGCGGACCGAACGACCGAATTCGATGCGCAACTCTTGGACCTCGACGACGAAATCGTCGAGAAGTTCGCTTCGCTGACGAAGTGCCAGTTGGTGACCGGCCACAACGAACTCGCCTACTTTGCGAATCGCTACGGCTGCAAGGTCATTGCCGCGGTGCTCTCCAGCCCGTCAACCCACGCCGAAGCCACGGCGAGCAACATCGAGTTCGTCATCGACGTGGTGAAGACACACGACGCCAAGGTGGTGTTCACCTCGATGGGCACCAATCCGGCCTTGGCAGAGCAGGTGGCACGGGGTGCCGGAGCCACCGTCGTCGAGATCAATACCCACTTCCTCGGGTCGTCAACCACCTACGCCGAGTTCCTCCTGAACCTTGCGGACACCATCGAATCGAATCTCCGTTGAATCCCCACATCGCGCTTCTCAATCCATTGTGGGAACCATTCGTCAACAATGCATTCCTCCGCAACGCCCTCTTGGCGAGTTCCCTCGTGGCGATCATCTGTGCAGTCGCGGGCACCTACGTCGTATTGCGCGGGTTCTCCTTCGTTGGTGATGCGCTCGCCCACGGGGTCATTCCGGGCATCGCAATCGCCTTGCTCCTCGGCGTTCCGGGCGTCGTTGGCGCGGCACTCGGCGCCGTGCTCATGATGGGTGGGGTATCGGCGATCACCTCGAAAGTCCGTCTCTCGTCGGACACCGGAATCGGGCTCCTGTTCGTCGGCATGCTGTCCTTGGGTGTCATCATCACCTCTCGCTCGACGTCGTTCGTGGGAGACATCACCCGCATCCTCTTCGGAGAATTGCTCGGAGTCCAGTCCCGGGACCTGGTCTGGCAGGTGGTCGTCCTCGTCGTCGTGGTCGCCATCGCGGTGTTCGCTCATCGACCATTCGTTCTGATGTCGCTCGACGAAGGATTGGCCCGCACCTCGGGGTTCTCCGTCACGTTCTTTCACGGTCTCATGTTGACCATGGTCGGGTTGGCAGTCGTCGGAAGTTTTCAACTCGTCGGGACGCTGCTCGTACTCGGCATGCTGATTGCGCCGGCAGCAGCGGGGGCTCTCGTGGCCCGACGGGTCAGCACGATGATGTTGTCGGCGATTGCCTTCGGTGTCGCCTCCAGCTACGTGGGGCTCGTCACCAGTTACCACTTCGACGTGGCGGCCGGCGCAAGCATCGTGTTCACATCGGTGTACGTCTTCATCATCGTCGCCATCGTCACGATTCCCCGCCGGATGCTCGGACACCGTGAACTTCCGCACCAACACGAGCACACTCACTGACATGATTACGACCGCAAACGCCATTACCGCCACCCGCCTGCAGGTTGGCCACGGGCTTCACTCCGTGGTGCACGACATCGATCTAGAAGTGCAATCCGGAGGATTGTTGGTGCTCATCGGCACCAATGGCTCGGGGAAGTCGACATTGCTCAAGACACTGGCAGGTTTGCTTCCCGCGCTCTCTGGCTCCGTGTCGGTGCTCGGCGAGGTTCCCGGCGCGTTACCGAAGCGTGTGGCATACCTGCCGCAACATCCCGTGTCCTCCCACACGCTTCCGTTGCGCGCGCGGGACGTGGTGGCGATGGGTCGATATGCGCATCTCGGACTCTTCCGTCGTGAGAGCGACACCGACCGCCGAGCCGTATCGGATGCGATCACTCGGACTGGCACGATCGACTTCGCCGACCAGCCACTGCGCAATCTCTCGGGTGGCCAACAACAACGTACGCACTTGGCACAGGTATTGACCCGCCATGCCGAGGTGCTCCTGCTCGACGAACCGACTGCCGGACTCGACCTGAACGGGAAACAATCGGTCGCCGACATCATCGCCGCCGAGCGGTCCCGCGGTGTTGCGGTCGTCCTTGCGACGCACGACCTGCAGGATGCGGTTGCCGCCACGTCGGTGATGCTCCTCGCCCAGCGAGTCGTGGCGTACGGTCCACCCGACCATGCCCTGAGCGACGACAACATTCGCGAGTGTTTCGGCTTCACCCAACCCCACTAGGCGGCGAATACCGCCGACATGAGAAGCGCTACGAGCGTTGCTCGAGGTCGAGCAACGCTCGTTTCATCGACAACCCGAGCGAGTAACCACCGAGGCTGCCATCGCTTGCGATCACCCGATGGCACGGCACGATGATGGGAACCGGGTTCGCACCGTTGGCGCTACCCACGGCACGCGTTGCACGTGGATTACCGAGGCGAGATGCCTGGCTCGCATAGGAGATGGTCGTTCCGTAGGGAATCCTGCGCATCTCGGCCCATGCGCGCAATTGAAATTCCGTACCTTCGAGATGTAGTGGCACGTCGAAGCGACGACGCTTGCCCGCGAAGTACTCGCGCAGTTGTTTGACTGCAGTCGCGGCGTGTCGTCGTGCTCGTGCATCCCCCGCGTGTCGCGCCTTGCCGCGCTTGGAGATGCGGTCGATTGCCGTGACGCCACGCGCATCGGCACTGACGCGCAGCAACCCGACCGGAGACGAGAGGAACGCAACAGCCACGGGCTCCGAGTGCACGAAGTGTTTAGACACTCGGGGTCAGCGTCGCCGTGACTACGGCCTTCACATCGGGTAGTCGCGGCTGACCCTGACCCGTCTTGTGCAGGTGCACGGCTTCGGCATGGTAGGCATCCAACGTTGCTCGGACGGAGGCAACGTCGTATACGGTTCCGTCGACGAGTGGTCCACGAGTCCGCGTGATGACCGCCTCAACATCGGCGCCGTTCAAGGTGCGGTGCCACTCGAGGGCATGTGCCAGACAAAGGATCTCGTACCGATTCGCCTCGAGCAATTGCTGCGTGCGCTCGAAAATCTCACGCAAGCGACGCTCCACTCGCTCGCCAAGCACCGGTGACACCTTCAGATCCTCCTCCTCCGCCTGCTTGCCGCCACGACCCGCACCACCCGCGGAACCGGCAACGAGCACCGAGTGCGACGCGATCGTCTCGCCCATACCCCATCGCGACTCCATCACCAGGGCCAGGCGGGTGGCGTTGTCGAGATCACCGCCGACACCGTTGGTGCTGTCGCCGGCGAAGAACATTCGCTCGCCGACCAAACTTGCAATCGAGATCTGGATGTCGTTTTCGATCTCGGTCTTCCATTCGAACATTCGCTCGACCACCGGCACGCGGGAAACGAAGCCGCCCACGTCCCCACGGCGCTCGATCGTCGCCACGTCGATCTGGAAGTCGGCCTTCAAGCGGTAGGCGGCAATTGCGTGGCACGCCTCGTGGATGGCGATCGCGTGCCGCTCGCGATCCACGTATTCGAAGCCGTCGGTGACCCCGTGCTCCTTCAAACTCTTGGCAGCCACGATGTCGCGCCATTCGATGACTTCCCTGCCATCCCGAATCGCCGCCATGAGCGCCTCATTGACGATGTCCTTGATCACCGCACCCGATGCATACGGGCTCGACGTGGCGAGTCGCTCGACATCGGCTTGCGTGAGCGTGTGTTTCACCTTGTCGAGATATCCGCGGTACGTGCGGATGCGACCCTCGCGTGACGGATAGCCCACGCGGAACTTGCGGTCGATTCGCCCTGGTCGCAGCAGCGCTTCGTCGAGCGAGTCGGGCAGGTTGGTCGCCATCACGTGCAGGATGCGGTACTTCGGTGGATTCGATGGCTTCATGCCGACGAGACGCTTCAATCGGTTGATGAAACCACGCGGCTTCTTCAGCCCCTGCATCGACGCCAGGATGGAATTCAACGTGCCCATGTCGCCACCGCCACCGGGCACCACGAGTTGGTCGACTTTCTGGCCGACCATTGCATTGATCTGACCGAGCACCACTGCCTGGCTGACCGGGCTCAGGTACGCGAGCGAGTCGAGTGCCGGCTCGTGCGAGGGTGTCATGCGCGTGCTTCGCTGTGGCACGGTGGACAGTGCACGACGACCCAACACGTCGGCCTCGTCGAAGAACGCGACCACTCCGCCATAGCGCAACGCGAGCTTCCGCAATTTGCGATACAACGACTTCACTTTCAAGATGTTGACGCCGATGAACATCGCCTGGAACGCGCCGGGTTCGATCAGGACGAATGGTTTCCCCGTCTCGCCCGCGAGTGCCTCGGCAATCAGCGTCTTGCCGGTTCCCGGGGGTCCGTACAGCAGGATGCCTCCCGGCACGTACCCTCCCTTGGCTTCGATGAGATCGGGATCCTCGAGCAAACTCAGCGTCTCTTTCACTCGCGCGACGACCTGGTCCTGTCCCCACACGTCGTCGAACGACGTCTTGATGTCCTCGGGCATCAGGACCTCGACGCCGCCCTTGGACAAGAACCAGAAGATCGCCACGAACTGGCCGATTGCCAGCAACAGGTAGGCGACGAACTGCAGGATCGTCGGCACCGCCTGCCACAGTCGGACGAGTGCTTCCATCCACGCGGCGATGGGTTCGGTGTCGAACGCCGCACCAAAGACGAAGGCACCGAGCACCGCGATGGCGGCGAACCGGGCGATGCGCGACAGGCGGTACTGCGTGAAGGAGGTGAGCCTGTTCCACGGCGACTTCACCGTCGATTCCACCCGGCCGACCACCGACCAGTAGCCGGGTGACCGCTCGGCGACGAAATAGTGGAGTTGCCGCAACACGTCGATGGAGAACAAACTCAGGATCCAGCCGTAACCGTTGAACGTCATGCGAATCGCATCGCCGGCACCAACCAGTGGATTGTCGGCCATCTTCAGGAGCGCGAGAAGGACGAACACTCCGAGCAGTACAAGCGACACCTTGAGACGATCGAACATGAGGAGCGGTCGGCGACAACCGGGCCGCGCCTTCTTCATTCCGCGTTTGCGACGACGACGGCCGATGACGCCGGGAGCCGTCGGTGCCGGCAATGCGTCTCTCATGGTGTGGTGACCTGCCTCATTGACCGAGTCGGAAATCCTCGATGATTCTGTCTATCGTCGCACGATTGTCGTTGAAGCACGTGACGCTGCAACCGACGACGACGCCGTAGACCTCACCTTTGGTGCGGTCGGCCACGCTCACTTGCACCACGCGAAGCGTGCCACTTTCGGTCTGCAGGTCGTAGACCAAACGCTCACCCTGCAGTTTCGACACCTTGGTTGCGATCGGACCCTCACTCAAGACTGCGTAGCCCTGATCGAGCGCTTCGTTCAGATCACTGAATGCCACTCCGCGACCCAGGTAGGTGAGATCGGTCTCTTCTTCGGTGGTCGGAAGTCGACGAATGACCACACCCGAGACGGTTCCCGACGGCTCGAGCAGCGTGGTCTTGCTGCCGCCCGGTGCCCAGAACCCGTGCATCGTGAATTCCTCCGCGGTTTGCACCACATCGGCCGTCCATTCCGACGGGGCCTTCGTGTAGGCGCCGAGACTTGCGTTACCGACGTAGGTCGAACCGACGGAGACCTTGCCGCAGCCCACACACGACAGCGTCAGCAGCGCAATCGGGGCGAGTGCGCGACGCAACATCGTCAAACCACGCGGGGTGGCGGTGGCGGACCGAATCTGTTCTCACCGATCGTGCTGCTCTTGAGCAGGAACACGAGATTGACGATGGGAAACAGAATCCACCAGCCGCGTTTGTCGATGTCGTGCATACGACGAATGCCGAAGGCAATCGACGGCAGGAACAGTGCCACCGAGATGAGATTCGACATCGCCTCGTATCCGGACGTCGCGGCTTGCACGAGCACGCTGAAGAGCACCCACCACCAGTAGGAGGCTCGGGCAGCCCGTCCCTTGAAGTTCGCGTAGTTGCGAAACCCGGTTTGGATGGCCCAAATGAACGGCACGAATTACTCCCCGCCCGCAGGACGCGGTTCTTTCGGGAGACCCAGGACTCGCTCGCCCACGATGTTTCGTTGAATCTGACTTGTGCCGCCCCAGATCGTCTCCGAGCGGGAGAAGAAGAATGACGACATCATCGCACTTGCAGGGTATCCAGCACGGCGCTTTTCCCGCAGCGCGCCCGGCCAGGTTCCCGACTCCGGACCAGTGGTGATGAGCATTGCGTGGGTCCCATAGATGTCGAGCGCCAACTCCATCGCACGCTGATGCATTTCGCTCCAGAACATCTTGTTCGCGGCACCCAGTGCCATGACTCCGAAGTCCTTCTTGTCGGCCAGGTTTGCGCCGAGTGAACGCAAGCCGTTGAACTTGAGAATTTGAATCTTCGTGTAGAACTGCATCAGCCGTTGGCGCACGAGATGATCACAAATTCGACCGTTGCCTACGGCGGCGGCCACCATCATTCGGTACTCCTCCTCGAATCGGCGATACCCGGTCGTGGCACTCATTCCGCGCTCGAACGCGAGCGTTGAATTGGCGACCTTCCAACCGTTGTTCACTCCTCCGACGACGTTGTCCTTCGGGCAGCGTGCGTCGGTGAAGAACACCTCGCAAAACTCCGCCGTACCGTCCGGCTGGGTGATACCACGCACCTCGACGCCCTTTTGACGCATCGGTACGAGCAGATACGAAATTCCCTTGTGCTTGGGAGCGGATGGATCGGTTCGCGTCAGGAGGAAGCAATAATCCGCATGATGGCCGCCGGTGGTCCACACCTTCTGACCGTTGATCACCCATTCATCACCGTCGAGTTCCGCCGTGGTCTTCAAACTGGCGAGGTCGCTGCCGCTGTTCGGTTCACTGAAACCCTGGCACCAACGCATCTTGCCCGAGAGAATCTGCGGGAGGAACTCCTTCTTTTGTTCCTCGGTTCCCCACTGCAACAGGGTCGGACCGACCAGCGTGTCACCGAAGAAGTCGGCGCGCATCGGCGCACGCGCGCGGGCGAATTCCTCGTTCAACACGACGCCCTGCAACGTCGACAAGCCCTTGCCGCCGTACTCCTTGGGCCAGGTCGCACAAATCCAGCCACCCTGGTGCAACTTGTCCGGCCACTCGTCGTTGAACTTCTTGCGGGCGTCCGGTGAAAGTTCGAAACCCTCATCGAACCAACCGGACGGCAGATTGGATTCGAGCCACGCCCGCACCTCACCGCGGAATTCCTCGACGTCCGGTGGATAGGTGATGATGCTCGAAGTCATGGTCGTATTCTGGCGGAACTCCGCCCGTAATCACGATTCGAGCGCACCACTGGCTCGCTGCACATCGTAGAGTTGGCGCCGTGTCAGTAGCACAAGCACCCACCACCTCCCGTTGGACGGCGCAGTGGAAGGAACTCTACGAAGAGGTCATCAACACCGGTTTGTGCACGGGTTGCGCCGGGTGTGTGATCTCCTGCCCGCACGACGTGATCGGATACGAACACGAGGAGGGCAAGTACAAGCCGTTCCACATCGAGGAAGAGTTGGGACCCACCAACTGCGGCCATGGCGAGAAGGGCTGCACCACGTGTACGCGTGCGTGTCCGCGGTTCCGCAATTGGGAGCAGGAAGCCGACCAACACCTGTTCGGACGAACCCGCAAGGACGACGAGATGTACGGGCAATACCGACAACTGTTGTTGGTCCGGGCCGCCGACGACGAAACCCACAAGAAGGGTCAGGACGGCGGCTTCGTCGGCGCGATGCTCATCTGGCTGCTGCAGCACGACTACATCGACGCCGCCCTCACCAGCTTTCTCGACGGCGACGGCTCGAACTGGAAGGCCAAGCCCGGACTGGCCCGCACCCGTGAAGAGGTGCTGGCCTCCTCCGGCAGTCGGTACACCTACTCGGCGAACACCCTCGCAATCAAGGAGGCGGCCGACGCCGGACTCCAGCGCATCGCGCTCGTCGGAATGAGTTGTCAGTCCTCGGTGCTTCCCGTGATGTGGAACCGCAAGGCCGGCAAGATCGGAAAACCATTCCTCTTCAACATCGGGCTCCTGTGCTCAAAGACCTTCGACGACGCGATCTTCGAGGAACTGTTCCTCGCCAAATATGGTCTGCGCAAGGAAGACATGGTGAAGATGAACATCAAGGGCGCGTTCCAAATTTGGATGCGCGACGGCTCGTTCCACGAGATCGACTTGAAGGAATGTCATCAGTGGACGCGCGAAGGCTGCAAGATGTGTCCCGACTTCGCCGCCGAGCACGCCGACATTTCCACCGGCGGAATCGGCGAAGACAACGATTGGACACTGTGCGTCGTTCGAACCGAACTCGGAGAAGAAGTCATGAACCGCATGGTGAAGGACGGTTCGGTGATCGCTCGTCCGGCACAAACCGATGAGAAGGCGATGAAGTTGCTACGCCTCCTCAGCATCGTGAGCCGCCGCCGTTGGCCGGACTTCGCCGAGACATCGGTGAAGATCGGCGTTCCGCCGCCGAAGAAGAAGGCGGACGGCACTGCACCAGCGGCGCACTGAGCGCCTACTTCGGCTTCGTCCGCTTCCTTCGACCACTCGCCAGGTCGGCGGCATGCTCGAAGACGTCGTCCAACATCGGCTCCGTCAGGCGACCCGTGAACGTGTTTTGCTGACTCGGGTGGTACGAGCACACCAGAGTCACGGCGCCACGTGACGAGGTTGCGCCAACCTCCACCACCGCCCCGTGGGCGAATCTGGGGCGAGGCGTGACCCCGAAGTATTCGCACGCGGCGACGTACGCAAAGTTGCCGAGGCACACCACGACGCGCACATCGTCGAGGAGCGCCAGTTCCCGCTCGAGGAAGCCTGAACACTTCTTCCTCTCCAGTGGCAGCGGCTTGTTGTCAGGTGGTGCGCAACGAACCGCCACGGTCACCCATGCTCCATGCAAGGTGAGTCCGTCGTCGCGAGTGCGTGACAGCGGTTGATTGGCGAAACCCGCCTTGTGCATCGCGCGAAACAACCAGTCCCCGCTGCGGTCACCGGTGAACACGCGCCCCGTTCGATTCGCGCCGTGCGCACCAGGAGCCAGACCCAATACCACGACTCGTGCTGCAGAGTCACCGAATCCAGCGATCGGCTTTCCCCAATACGTCTGGTCCTTGTACGCGGCCTTCCGCTCGCGGGCGACTTCTTCGCGCCAGCGCACCAAACGGGGACACGCTCGACACCGCTCGATCTCGTCACGGAGTTGCCGATGCGTGTCGCGTGTCGCACGTTTTCGTCCGGTCACGAACCGCGACGCTACGAGATGCGGGGATAGGTTAAGCGTTCATGGTTGCCAAGCCGACGCTCGTGTTGTTGGTGCGTCATGGCACGACTCCGACAACGGGCAAGGTGTTGCCGGGGCGCGCGCGTGGTCTGCATCTTGCCGACAGCGGCAAGCAGCAGGCGATTCGGGTCGCTGAGCGCATCGCCGAGGTCGGCAAGGTTGCCGCCGTCTATTCGTCCCCGCTCGAGCGAGCCCGCGAAACGGCGCGACCGATCGGTCGGTCGCTACGTCGTCCTGTTCGAATCGAACGAGGACTGCTGGAGTGCGACTTCGGTTCGTGGACGGGCCAATCGCTACGCAGGTTGTACAAGAAACCCGAGTGGAACACCGTGCAACGCTCACCGAGTTCGTTCCGTTTTCCCGACGGTGAGAGTTTTCTCGAGATGCAAACGCGAATGGTCGGCACTCTCGACGTGATCCGACGCCGACATCGCGGTGCGACCGTCGTCTGCGTGTCGCACGCCGACCCGATCAAGGCAGCGGTGGCTCACGCCATGGGGACCCCGCTCGACTTGTTCCAGAGAATCGTCATCTCGACCTGTTCCGTGACGGCAATCCTGTATTCGGACTCCGCGCCGATCGTCCTCACGGTGAACTCCACCGGCGGTTCACTCCGCGACCTGCGACCCTCATGATCTTTCGCGAGTACGAATCCGCAGAGGCGTTCACCGCCGGGGCCGTCGGGCTTCCCGGTGCACGGACGTTCTTCCTGCAAGTGGGGGGCATCGGAGAATTGCTCTCCATCAAATGCGAAAAGGAACAAATCTCCGCGCTCTCGGTCTTCTTGCGCAAGACATTGGAGGATGCTCCGGCCGTGTCACCCCGTGCGGTGCGCACCGTGCCCTTCGTCGAACCGATCGATGCCGCATTCGCACTCGGCAGCGTGGGTCTCGCCTACGACCGTCGCGACGACCACCTGGTCCTGCAACTCGAGGAGATCACCCCGGATGACGAACCGGATTTCGACGCGAGCCGTGTGCGAATTCGAATCAGTCGCGCACAGGCGGTCGCATTCTGTGAGCACGCCGACCAGTTGGTGCGCGCCGGACGTCCGCCGTGCGCATTCTGTGGTCTGCCCGTGAATCGTGACGGACACGCATGCCCGAAGATGAACTGACGCACCAACGCCTGCTCGTCGAAGGCGACATCGAGGTGGAGATGCGTATGCCGTACAGCAGCAACGCCACCTTCCTCGTGAAGGTATCCAAAGCCGGTCAGTCGCATCGCGCCATCTACAAGCCCCAGAAGGGCGAGCGTCCGCTCTGGGACTTTGCTCCGGGCTTGCACCGTCGTGAGGTGGCCGCCTACCGCCTCGCAGTCGCCATGGGGTTCGACTTCGTTCCCATCACTGTGCTCCGCGATGGCCCGCTCGGTGAGGGATCACTGCAACTCCTGGTCGATGCCGATTTCGAACAGCACTACTTCACCTTGTTCGAATCGCGACCGGAATTACACGATCAATTGCGTCGACTCGCCGCATTCGACATCGTCGCGAACAATACCGACCGCAAGTCGGGACACGTACTCATCGATGCGAACGGTCGGGTGTGGGGAATCGACCACGGTCTGTGCTTTGCCGCGGATTTCAAACTTCGCACCGTCATATGGGAATTCGGCGGCGAGGAGATTCCGGAGTCGATTCTCGACGACATCTCCCGTCTCACCGACGAGGTTCCCGAAGACCTTGCGGAATTGCTCGAGATTGAGGAAGTCGATGCCATGCGCGATCGCACGGCGTGGCTACTCGAGCACCGACGTTTTCCCGTGGACGAGAGCGGACGCCGTTATCCCTGGCCGCTCGTCTAGCCGCGCACGCAACAATGGTCGCGCGGACCACGACTCCGTCTAGCCGCGCACGCAACAATGGTCGCGCGGACCGCGACTCCGTCTAGCCGCGCGACTTGAGCGCTTCGATGAGTTTTGGAAGCACCTTGTGCACGTCACCAACGATGCCGAGGTCGGCAACCGCAAAGATCGGCGCCT
>SXPW01000089.1 GCA_005793785.1 Actinomycetota bacterium
CGGTTTGCCACTCGGGTTGCCGCATGGGTCATCGAACACCTCGGGGCGCGACCCTCCGCCGATGCCTCGTTGGCTCGCATCATCGCCACGAATTAGAACTCGAGGACGACGAGGTCGTTCAGGCGCGCGCATCCGAAGGCGGAGTGACGCCATCGGGAGGAAGTCGCTCGCCGCGAGGCAGGGGGAAGTACTTGTGGTGCCACGCACCGGTCACTTCGTAGATCGCCGTCCCCCGCTGTCCGTCGCTGGTCGTCACCAACATCTCGCTCAATCCACCGCCGAGTGAATTCGGTTTGCCCGGATTGAATGCGTCGTATCGCTGCGCCCACCGACCGGTCGCATCGACGCTGATCTCCCGACCGTTCTCCAACGAGAAGGTGACGTGCCCGCCGAGCCCCCGTACGGATTCGCCGTGGCGTTCGTACGACGTCGGATTTCCTGAACCATCCAGCCACTGCAAGTCGTGGCGGAACTCGCGCACCGACACCGGATCGCCTCCGTCACTCGGTGAGAAGCACCCATCGGTGTAGATGCGAGCGCCGTTCGGCAACTCCCAACACCACACTGCGAGCATTCCCTCGGGAACGTGGATCGCCAGCCACATCCACATCGGACAGCGGAAATGCGTACGGATTCCCCAGGAGTGATCGCGTTGGCCCCACCAATTGTCGATTCGACGGGTTTCACCCTTGTGGGTGACCGTGCCGTTGTACCAACCACTCTGGAACATGTGCGACTGGTCCCACACCACGTCGTGTCCCGCTTTCATGGTGCCCCGCCGCAGTTGGTACGGCTGCACGCGCGCGGTATAGGTGACGTCCATGGCCAGCGGGGATGCCTCGCTGGGATCGACCCTTAGTCGAACCTGCTTGCGAGGCTCGAGCACGTCGATGTGGACGGGTCCCACGTTCCAATCGTCCTGGTCACCGTCCACATGTCGCGCATGACGTGCCAGGAGTGGTGTGGTCCCCCAGCGACCGAGTTGCAGGGAATCCATCTCGCTTCGAGCTGGAAAATTGGCGAGCGTGAGGATGAACACGTCACCCAACTGATCCGTGGGATGCATGATGAAGAACAGGCTCTCGCGCCAGTCGTGGTGATGGAGCACCGTATTGCGGAACGGCTCGGGAATCTGGTGTCCGAATCGCTCGTCTGCCGCGTCGTAGTGGGCCATGACTTCAGTTTCGCACAACCGACAACGAGTCGAGGTCGACGGCGTGCTGCGCGTGTCGATTCGCCATCGCCAGGAACATCTCGTCGCCACGCGGCGTTTGCTTGACGATCATCGAGGCGATCACCGCCATCATGTAACCCGCGAAGGTGAACCGACGGTACTCGGACCAGGCTTCTTCGAAGCCGAGCGATACCCCGTAACCACCCAAGCCCGCAACCCAGCGCTCGACGAGTTCTCGCTCGTGTTTCCGCCGTTCCTCGGTGACGAGACCTGCACCGATGAAGTACGCGAGGTCGAGTGCCCCACTTGCATGCGTGACGGTTTGGAAATCGACGACGCCGATTCGGCCGTCGTCCACGAACAGCAGGTTGTCGAGCCGATAGTCGGCATGCACCACCGTGGCATGGGGTGGTATTCGAGATGAATAGTCACCGGCGTCGCGATGGAACTCGTCGCCGATCATCCTTGCTTCGGGAGTCAGTCGATCGCGGTATCTCTGCATGAATCCGGCGAACACCATCTGCATCAGTCCGTAACTCGCCGTTCGTTGCTCGGGAGTGCTGCGATTCAACCAACTCAAGGTCGACAGAAATTCGGAGTTCCAGAGCGGACCATGCAATCTGACGAGTTCGTCGACGCAACGTCGCGCTTCCTCCACCGAGCAACCGGCGATCTGATCGCCTTGATGGCAGGGGGCAAAGTCCTCGAGCAACAGCAGGAATTCGTCGGAGGCCTCGTCCCGTGCCACGTAGTAACAGCGTGGCGCGCCAACGTCGAGCGCGTCCCGAAGATCGCGGTAGAAGGAGGACTCCACCTCGTAACAACGAGTGGCCTTCCCGGTTGCCTTGCTCGTCGGGTCGTCGCTGGCGAACTTCGCAATCAACGTCGACGGGAGATCGCAGGCTTTCGAGTATTCCAAGTGCAGTCTTCGCGACTCCGCCATCTGACCGGTGCCGACCGGTTCCGCGCGGAGTGCCACGACTCGTGCCGGACCCAAGTGCGGCGCCAACGTCTCGTTGAGGACGTCGATTGAGGGCACACCACCAGAGTGTCCATCAAGTACGGAGTGACCGGCGGCTGGCACCGCCTTGGTCTACACCTTTTCGGGTTCGCGAGACAAGCGAGCAGCCACCCGGCCGATCTTGTCGATTCGAGAAAGCAGGGCTTCGCGAGCAGTTTCGGCCTCGGCAGAAAGCCCCGTCACGTCCTTCACCTTCCAGTGGCGCAACACCACGGGCTCGAGGATTTGCTCGTGGTGAATCTTGAAATCGTAGATTCCGGCGTTGGCAATCTGCTTGGCGAGTTCGTTGAAGTTGGGAATTCCGGTTCCAGGCATGGCAAAGTTGCGGACTGCCCGTTCGATACCGATCATCATGTTGGATGGGTCGACTTCGAGTGCCGCCGCCGCCAGGTCACGGTAGAAGAGGTAGTGGAGGTTCTCGTCGTTGCCCACACGCAGCATGACGTCCTGTCCTGCCTGGTCGCCGATGAGCTTGCCGGTGTTCCGATGCGCGATGCGCGTGGCGAGTTCCTGCATCGAGAGATAGGCGAGCGCCTCGAAGAGATCGTCGGGTGCGGGAACTTGTGCGCCGCGAACTTGTTGCATTCGCGCGCGTTCCAACGCAACCGGATCGAGTGCCCTGGTGACGGTGAGATAGTCACGTATGGCAATGGAGTGGCGCCCTTCCTCCGCGGTCCAGTTGCGTGCCCACGCACCGTACGCACTGTCACCGCCGAAGATGGTGCTGATGTCGCGGGTGTAGTACGGCAGATTGTCCTCGGTGAGGAGGTTGACGAAGAGCGATGCTCGAACGGCATCCGGCAAGGTCCACCCACCGTCCCCGAAATCGGCGTCGTCCGGCGACCACGGGTGCTCGGGGTCGAAGTCCCGCCCTCGGCTCCAGGGCACGTATTCGTGCGGAAACCATTCCTTGGCCACCCCCATGTGACGGTCGTACAACTTGGCAGCCGTCGGCTCCAACACTTCGAGGAGTTCGATTGGTTTCATGACAACGAGACACTTCGACGTGTGCTCGACATACCGTCACCCTAACCGCAGCCGCCGAACCAGACGTGACAGTGGAACGTGAAAATCGTCGAGGAGGGGGATACCGGTGTCGAGGAGTACCCGATTTTCCAACACCGAGTTGGCGGGGCGCGGTGCAGGTCGCGGCGGCGTGAGATCTCGCGTCTTCACGGGTCGTACCCGATCGGGATCGAATCGTGCCGCCTCCATCACCGCTCGCGTGAATTCGTACCAACTCACGACACCCTGGTTGGTGACGTGCCAAGTGCCACCCGAATGTTCGGTGGCGATGCGAACGATCAATCGTGCTGCATCGTCGGCGATGGTGGGATTGCCGATTTGATCGTCGACGAAATGAAGTATGTCTTGTTGTGCGGCCAGTCGCAGGATCGTCTTCACCATGTTGGATCCGTGGTAACCACACACCCACGAAATGCGGACGATCGAATCCACCGATGGGTCGACTGCACGCTCCCCCGCCAACTTTGAAATGCCATACACCGACCGGGGATTTGGTTGGTCCGTCTCCACGTACGGTGTTGGCTTCGTACCGTCGAACACGTAGTCGGTGGAGACGTACACCACGCGCGCGCCAACCTCGCGCGCCGCGTCCACGACGAACTCCGTGGCGGTGCCATTGAAGAGCATCGCTTTCGCTCGGTCACCCTCGCAGGCATCGACGGCCGTCCACGCCGCCGCATGGATGATCACATCCGGGCGAACGGTTGCGACGACCGAGCGAACGGCTTTCGCATCTGTCACGTCGAGTAGCGCCCTCGACAGCCCCGTTACGTCGTGCTTCGAGGATGCGACGTCGACCAGTTCACGTCCGAGTTGCCCGGCCGCACCCGTGACGAGGATCTTCACGGTGCCAACGTCCTCACGACTTCGCCTTGAGCGGCTCCCACCACCAGCGATTGTCGCGATACCACGCGACGGTGGACTCCAGTGCTTCGTCGAGTGATCGTCGACGTTTCCATCCCAAGGTGGTGATCTTGGCGATGTCCACCGAGTATCGGCGGTCGTGACCCTTGCGGTCCTGCACGTATTGCACGCTCGAGTCGTCCTTCCCCTGGAGCGCGAGCAATTTGTCCACCAACACTCGGTTGGGAGTCTCGTTGCCCGCGCCGATGTTGTAGATCTCTCCGATCGTCCCCCGCTCCAGCACCAGGTGCACGCCCGAGCAGTGATCGTCGACGTAGAGCCAATCCCGCTCGTTGAGACCGTCACCATAAAGAGGAATCTTCTTGCCATCCAGCAGATTGGTGGTGAAGAGCGGAATCGCCTTTTCGGGATACTGGAAGGGTCCGAAATTGTTCGTGCATCGCGTGACGAGCACCGGGGTGCCGTGCGTCGAGAAATAGGACAGTGCAATCAGGTCGCTGCCGGCCTTTGACGCCGAATACGGAGATCGGGGTTCGAGCGGGTCGGTCTCCTTGGATGAACCAACCTCGACGCTGCCGTACACCTCGTCGGTACCGATGTGCACCACACGCTGGACTCCGATCTTTCGAGCGGTGTCGACTACAACGTTGGTACCGAAGCAGTTGGTGAGGATGAAGTCCTCGCCGCTGTCGATGGACCGATCCACGTGGCTTTCCGCGGCGAAATGCACCACCCAGTCGTGACCCTTCATCGCCGTTTCGATCTCGGCGGGATGACAAATGTTGCCCTTGACGAACGTAAACCGCGGATCGTCGTCGAGATCGCGCATCGTCGAGAGATTTCCCGCGTAGGTGAGCGAGTCGTACACGGTCACCGAATGATCGGTGTTGCGCAGCACCCAGCGGGCATAGTTGCTGCCGATGAAACCGGCGCCGCCGGTGACGAAGATCTTCACGTCAGAGAATCGAACACTTGCGAATACCGGTCATGTTCGCATGCCCCAGATGGGTCGTTGGTGCGGTGCGATCGCCTCTCGCGAGGGATTCGCCTGGTCGCGTTTCGACAACGTCGGTTTGGCGATTCCCCAATCGGCACCGATTCGCGGATCGTCGTAGGCCACACCAAGTTCGTCATTGGGGTTGTAATAGTTGTCCACCAGGTAGGTGATGGTCATGTCGGTGAGCGACGCGAAGCCGTGCGCCACGCCCGGCGGAATGAACACTCCACGATGATCGTGCGAACCGTCCTTGCGTGCACCGAGATCGATTACCTGAGTGACACCGTCGGTCGGCGAACCCTGTCGCAGGTCGTGGAGCACCACCCGACAGGAGCCGTACGGAACGTACCAATAGTCGGCTTGATGCAGGTGATAGTGCAGACCAACGATTGCCCCTGCCTTACGGTCGCCGCGATTGCCCTGCACCATCTCTCGGCCGAGCGGGAACCATTCCCGTCGGTAGGTCTCGATGAAGAAGCCACGTTCGTCGCCGTGCATGCTCGGCTCGACGATCTGTACTCCCTTGATGAGGTCGGACTCGATGATCGTGGGCATTTAGGCGTCGAGCTCCACCTTGGAGTCGTCACCGAGCATCAAACGGAGCGCCCGGGGACGGTGCTGCGACTTGACCACTTGAACGTTGCGGCCGAGTAGCGAGTCGGTCATCTTGTGAACGTCGTTCACCGTGCAACCATCGAGCAACACCGAATGTTCGAGCTCCGAATGAACGATGTTGCAGCCGTTGCCTACCGATGTGTACGGACCGATGTAACTGTTCTCGACCACGGTGTCGGTACCGATGACCACCGGTCCTCGAATCCGGGAATTGACGATCTTTGCGCCCTGCATGACGACGACACGACCCTCGATCTGCGAGTTCACGTCGACACTTCCATCGTTGCGTGGCTCGAGCACTTCGAGCACCAGACGATTGCACTCCAACAACGGGTCCTTCTTGCCGGTGTCGATCCACCAGCCCTTCAGTACCTCGTGTCGGACCGTCTTGCCTTGTTCGATGAGCCACTGGATGGCATCCGTGATTTCCAATTCGCCGCGTGGTGACGGAGCAATTGCTCGCACCGCCTCGTTGATGGTCTTGTCGAAGAGATAGACACCCACCAATGCGAGATCACTTGGTGGGTTCTTCGGCTTTTCCACCAGTCGTTTCACGTGACCTTCCTTGGTGACCTCGGCGACACCGAACTGACGCGGATCCTCCACGTGACACAACAGAATCTGCGCCGTCGGTGCATTCACTCCCCCGGCTGAGCGCGCCGCTTCGAATTCGTTCACGAATCCCTCGAGGCCTTGTTCGAGCATGTTGTCGCCGAGGTACATCACGAAATCGTCGTCACCGAGGAAATCGTGGGCAATCAGCACGCAATGCGCGAGTCCGAGTGGCTGATCCTGGGGAATGTAGGTGACCTTGACGTCGAACTTCGCGCCGTCGCCGACGGCGGCGATGATTTCCTTGCGGGTGTCCCCGACGATGATGCCGATCTCGGTGATGCCCGCTCGCCGCATCGCTTCGATGCCGTAGAACAGAATCGGTTTGTTGGCGATCGGCACCAACTGTTTCGCGCTCGTATGAGTGATGGGTCGCAATCGCGTGCCCGCACCGCCCGAGAGGATGAGACCTTTCATTGCAGATTCAGGCTAGTTGCTCTGCAATTACTAGGGTTTGTTTCGTGAAGCCGACGTACCTTCATGCCTTCACCAAACCATCACGAACCGAGTTCGTCTCGATGGTGCGCGGCGAAGGCGCCCGGCTCTACGACACCAACGGCAAGGAATACGTCGACGGAATGGCGAGTCTCTGGTACTGCAACATCGGACACGGTCGCAAGGACATGGCCGACGCAATCGCCGCACAGGTGGTGAAGTTGGAGTCGTACAACAACTTCGATCCGTTCACCACCGAGATCACCGACCGACTCACCGACAGGCTCCACTCCCTGTCCCCGATCGACGACAACCGGGTGTTCCTTTGTTCGAGCGGCTCGGAGGCGGTCGATACCGCGATGAAACTCGCGCGGCTGGCACACGTCCAGGCGGGACATCCGGAACGAACGATCATCATCTCGCGCGGACGCGGTTACCACGGCACCAATTTCGGTGGCACGAGCGCCCAGGGTCTCCCCCTCAACAAGATCGGCTACGACCCACTGGTTCCCGATGTAACACAAGTGGACCCCGACGACATCGAGGCCTTGTCCGTCGCAATGAGCCGCGACGGCGCTCGCATCGCAGCGGTGTTGGTGGAACCGCTGCAGGGTGCGGGTGGCGTTTTCCCGCCACGCGACGGCTACCTCCAATCGCTCCGTAAATTGTGCGACCGCCACGGAGCGTTCCTCATTTTTGACGAGGTGATCTCCGGCTTTGGTCGACTCGGCACGTGGTTCGCCGCACAGCACTATGGGGTGACTCCCGACTTCACCTGCTTTGCGAAGGCAGTGACCTCGGGTTATGTGCCGCTCGGTGGGGTGTTCGTCGGCGCGACTCCACTGCGGGCGCTCGAAGCCGACGCCAACTTCTTCCTACGAACGGGATACACGTATTCGGGACATGCAACCGCGTGCGCCGCGGCGTTGAAGAACCTGGAGATCATCGAACACGAGGGTCTGGTACGGCGCGCGAAGCACGTGGGCGAGTTGGTTTCCAGCGCACTACACGCCCTCCATCGCGATGGCTTACTGAAGGAAGTCCGTGGCGACGGTGCCGTCTGGGCGGCGGGTCTGCACCCCCACCACGACGCCCAGGTCGTGCGCGACATCGCGATGAGCAACGGCGCGATCGTTCGCGGTATCGGTGCCGACACCAACGCGTTCTGTCCACCACTGGTGATCACCGACGACGAAATCGGCCGATTGATGGACACCTACGCCGCGGCGTTGCACGAGCACACGGCGCGCGTCGGGGCCTGACTCGTCGCCACCGACGGCGCAGAACTAGGTTCACCTCGTGAGACTCGACGGGCGAAACGCACTCATCACCGGCGGTGCGAGCGGCATCGGTGCCGCCGTCGCCGAATCGTGGACGAAGGCGGGCGCGAGCGTCACGATCGTCGACGTGAATGCCGACGCCTTGACGGCGACCGGCAAGCGGCTCGGAGTTCGTGCCGAGGTCCTCGACGTTTCGTCGAGCAAGGCATGGGCCGACTTCATCGGCTCCCACGATCACTACGACCTCGTGCATCTCAATGCCGGTGTGACCACCCACCGCGACGTACTCGACGGTCCGGCCGATCCGACCCAGCCACCGCTGGTGCGACTGACCGATGAGGAGTACCGACGCGCAATCGGTGTGAACGTCGATGGTGTGGTCTTCGGAGCACGTGCAGTGATTCCGGGCATGTGCGAGCGCCGCGCCGGCGACATCGTCGTGACGGCCTCGGTCGCCGCTTTCGTTCCGATTCCGCCCGACCCGATCTACGGACTCACGAAGTATGCGGTGTCAGGTTTGGTGAAGTCGCTCCAGGCTCGCCTCGCCGAGCATGGCGTCTGCATCAGTGCCATCTGCCCGGGCTTCGTCGACACGCCTCTCATCAGCGAACGGGCCCGGGAGTGGATCGCCGAACTTGGAATGCCACTCATGAAGACCCAGCAGGTGATCGACGCCGTGAGTGCGTCACTGACCAGGCGAGTCAACGGCGCACATTGGATAGTGCTACCCGACCAGGATCCGATCCTGCACGAGCAAGCCGCCGTGCCGTTTCCCACGAATCCCCAGTGACGCAGCCCACGTTCAACCCGTTCGATCCCGCTTTTCGCGCCGACCCGCACCCGTTCTACGACTCACTGCGCGAGCACGACCCCGTGCACATGTCGCTGGGTGGCCTGGTCGTGCTCACCCGGTACCACGACGTTGCCACCGTGCTGCGCTCGAACGACTACAGCCGCGACGTCGAGAAGTCGGCGAAGCCGCTCGACAATCCGATCAGCACCCGGATGCGCGAACGTCGCCGCAATTCGTCGAAGTCGATTCTCAATCTCGACCCACCCGACCATACGCGTCTGCGTCGACTCGTGTCGAAGTCGTTCACACCGAGCGCCATCGAATCGTTGCGACCGATGGTGCAGCGTTATGTTGACGAGGCGCTCGATGACGCCGAACAACGGGTGCGCAACGGCGGTACGTTCGAACTGATCGACGACCTCGCTTTTCCCGTGCCGTTCCTGGTGATCTCTGCGATGCTCGGCATGCCGATCGAGCGCGAAGCCGAACTTCGGGAATGGTCACAAGTCATCACCAGGACGCTCGAGCCGACCACGGGAATGGCCGAACTCGACGAAGCCGATGCCGCATTCGCCGGCTTGCTGCCGTTCCTCGACGAGGTCATCGGTGAACGCCGGAAGCATCCCGGCGCCGACATGTTGTCGGCGCTCATCACCGCGGAGGAATCCGGCGACAAACTCTCCGCCGACGAACTCGTCACGTTCGTGGTGTTGCTGTACATCGCCGGACACGAGACCACGGTGAATCTGATCGGCAATTCCGTGCTCGCCTTGTTGCGCGCACCGGACCAGCTGAGGCACGCGCGAGAGCACGGGCTCGATTCCAACGCAGTCGACGAACTCCTCCGTTTCGACGGCCCGGTGCAACACACCGTTCGCATCCCGCTGGTGCCGGTGCAGTTTCATGTCGACGACCGCGTCATCGAGGTTGCCGCCGGCGAGCGCGTCCTGACGAGTCTCGGCGCTGCCAGCCACGATCCGAGCGTGTTCGAGAATCCTCACCGGCTCGACCTCATGCGCCCGAACGCCAACAAGCATCTCGGCTTCGCCGCCGGCATCCACTACTGCCTGGGTTCGGCACTCGCCAAACTCGAGGCGCAGGTGGCGATCGAAAGTTTGTTCCGTCGATTCTCCACCGTGGAGGTGGTCGATGAACCGAGCTGGCGCGACCGACTTACGATTCGCGGGGTCGATCGACTGGTGCTCGAAGTCGCGCGATGAGCGAACTGGTGTCCCAGCGACGCCCGCCCATCGCTTGAACCTCACCGTAGAACTCGTTCACCATCGCAGCGACGGGCAGGTCGACACCGAGCCGCGCAGCCTCCTCGAGGCAGATTGCGAGATCCTTGCGCATCCACTCCACCGCGAAGCCGAAATTGAACTCGTTGCGCGCCATGGTCGAAGACCTGTTCACCATCTGCCACGAACCGGCCGCGCCCTGCGAGATCACTTCGACGAGGGCGTCGGTATCGAGTCCGGCGGCCATCGCGAGGTTCAGTCCCTCGCTCAATCCCTGCACCACCCCCGCAATGCAGATCTGGTTGACCATCTTGGCAAGTTGACCCGATCCAGCGTTGCCGAGTCGTTTGCACACCTTCGCGTAACTCATGATGACGGGATACGCGCGGTCGAACACCTGCTGATCGTCGGCACCACACATGACCGACAATTGGCCGTTCTCCGCACCGGCTTGACCACCCGAGACGGGGGCATCGACGAATCCGACACCTTGCTCCGCGCAGGCGGAAGCCAACTCGCGCGCCAAGGTGGCCGACGCAGTGGTGTGGTCGACGATGATGGTGCCGCGCTTGGCTCCGGCGAGGACGCCATCGTCGCCGTAGATCACCGAACGAACGTCGTCGTCGTTGCCGACGCAGACGAAGACGATGTCGGCCGTGGCGGCCGCGTCGCGGGGAGTCGTTGCGTGCGACCCGCCGTGTGCGGCCACCCAATCGAGGGCCCTCGATGCGGTGCGATTGAACACCGTGACGCGATGGCCCTTCGAGGCGAGGTGTCTCGCCATGGGGCCACCCATTACGCCGAGACCGACGAAGGCGACGTTGTTCGCCGTATTCATTGGAGGCTCACGGCCATGACGGACCCTCGGGCGTGACGTAGGCCGAGGTGATGCCACCATCGATCACCAAACTTTGACCGGTCATCCAACTGCTCTCGTTCGAGGCCAGGAACAACGCGCCGTTCACGATCTCGTGCGCCTCACCGAAACGGCCCATCGGAATGTGGACCAGACGTCGTTGTCGCTTCGCGTCGTCGCTGAGGAATTTCGCCAGGAGCGGTGTCATCACCGGCCCCGGACACAATGCATTCACTCGCACTCCGCGACGAGCGTAGATTGCGGCCATCTCCCGCGTCATCGCGAGCACGGCACCCTTCGACGCCGTGTATGCGATCTGCGGTGTCGCAGCACCGAGGTGCGCAACGAACGACGCCACGTTCACGATGGACGACGCTTCACCACACCGCCTCGCTGATTCGATCATGTGTGGGATGGCGTGTCGGCAGGCGAGCAGCACACCCTTCACGTTGATGTCGAGCGTGGTCTGGATGACATCATCGGGTGTGTTGGTCGGATCGTCGTCGGCCGAGAGCATCACCCCGGCGTTGTTGTACAAGACGTGCAGGTCTCCGAAGGTCGTGATCGCGAACTCGATCGAATCGCGCACGGAGGCGTCGTCGCTGACGTCGCACCGCACGGCAGCGGCCGCACCCCCCGCCTTCGAAATTGCGTCGAGCGCATCGGACGCGTCGCCGATGTCTGCGATGATCACCCGGGCACCCTCGGCAGCGAAGCGCTCCGCGCCGACGCGGCCCAAACCGCTCGCGCCACCGGTGATGAGGGCGACCTTGTCGGCGAGTCGGTGCTTCATCGGTGGGGTCGTTCGCGGGAGGCTGACGTCTGGCTCATGTTCGTTCACGCTCGGTCGAAGTAGCGCACGCGCTCCCAGTCGGTGACGGTGCCGTTGAACACGGACCACTCATGGCGCGCCATGGTGAGGAGGTGTTGATGAACGTCGTCACCGAAACACTCGCGGGCGATGTCGCTTCGTTCCCAGAGATCGGCGGCCTCTGCGAGCGTGGCGGGAATCCGCGGCAAGTCCGTTGCCTCGTACCCGTTGCCGTCGTAGGCATCGGAAAGAGACAGCCGATTGCGTATGCCGTACAACCCCGCGGCGATGGTTCCGGCAAAGGCCAGGTAGGAGTTCGCATCGGCACCGGGAATCCTGCACTCCACGCGGGTGGACGCACCATGACCCACCACACGGTAACCAAGCGTTCGGTTGTCGATGCCCCACGCGACTGCCGTCGGAGCCCACGAACCTGGTTGAAACCGCTTGTAACTGTTCACGGTCGGACCCCACAGGATGCTGAAGTCGCGCGAGGCCGCCAACTGACCGGCGAGATACATGCGAAAGTGGTCGGTCAGTGCCGTGCCGTGACCGTTCGTTGCGTGTCCGGCGTCGAACGCCGAGCCGCGCACGGCACCCTCACTGAGATGCCACAGACTCGAGTGAACGTGGCACGATGAACCGGTCTCGCCGAAGTCGTACTTCGCCATGAACGTGACACTGCGACCGAGTGCGCCAGCAATCTCCTTGGCCGCCGTCTTGTAGACCACGTTTCGATCCGCCATCTCGAGGGCACGGGTGTAGGCAAGGTTCAACTCGTGTTGCCCACGACCAGCCTCGCCCTTGGAGAATTCCACGGGAATACCCGCGGCTACCAGTCCGCGACGGATTTCCCCGACGACGTACTCGTCCCTGGTGGTTTGCACGATCTGGTAGTCCTCCATGAACGGCGAGTGTGGGGTGAGGTTCCGGTATCCCTGCGCATGGATGTGTTCGTACGAGTCGTGGAAGAGATAGAACTCGATTTCACTGCCGATCATCGGTTCCAGGTTCATCGATTGGGAAGCCGACACCTGGTCGCGCAGCACCTGACGCGGCGCCACGCGTATCGGATCGCCGCTCGTCACCGAGAAGAGGTCGCACAGCACGAGCGCAGTCTTCGGCACCCACGGAGTGACGCGAACGGTCGTGAAATCGGCCCGCGCCAACATGTCGCCGTATCCGAGTTCGTACGACGCAAACCCGAACCCCGGCACCGCGACATCGTCGAAGTCGGTGGCGACGAGATAGTCGCAGTTCTCGGTGCCGTGCTCGGCAACGTGGTCGAGGAAGAATCGCCCCGACGTTCGCTTCCCCACCAAGCGACCCTGGAGATCGGGAAACGCCATGACCACGGTGTCGATGTCACCGCGTTCGATTGCAGCGAACAGTTCGTCACGCGTTGGCTGACTCACGGCATCACGCCCTTGCGGGTGCGCTGCGTGAGCATCGGCGACTACTTCTTCTTGCTCGTCGCCTTGGGCTTCGAAGGCTTCTTCGCCTCACCCTTCTTGGGGTCAGCCTTGCGCTTGCCACCGGTGGACGCGCGGCCGAGTTCTTGCAACTGCGACTTGCCGCCGGCGCTGAGCACGCCCTTTTCCAACGCCTCATCGAGGAAACGAGTGGCTTCCTCGGTGCTGCATCGCTTCGATGGCGCGATTTCAGAGATGAGATTCAACCTGGCGCGCTCGTACATGGTCTTCTCGGCGGCCGACAGTTGATTCTCTCGGTCACGCGCCGCGAGGTTTCGCACCACTTCTGCCACCTGGTACACGTCGCCGCTCTTCAATTTCTCCTGATGGTTCTTGAAACGTCGGGACCAGTTGGCGGGTACGCGCGGGTCGGGCTTGGAGAGCACGTCGACGAGGTCCTGCAATTCGCTCTTGGAAACTGGTGGCCGAATGCCGAGGTCGTACACCTTGGCCACGGGTACCGACAGCGTCATGCCCTTGCCGGTCGCGTCGGTCATCACCGATTCGAGGATGAGGTAATCCTGAACCACGTCGAAGGCTCGCATCCGCTTGATCGACTTCACCGTGCAGGCGCCGTGCTGGGGGTAGATGACGGTGTCGCCTTTTTTGAATTTCTTCACGCGTGGTGTTCCTCCGGGGGTCGATTCAGGCTAAGGCGTCGTTACGCACGCGGTTGACCACCTCGTGAGGTGTCGTAGATCTCGAGTTGCCGAGCGCGCCCCCGGCAGGAATCGAACCTGCAACCTACGGATTAGAAGTCCGTCGCTCTCTCCAATTGAGCTACAGGGGCTATACGCCTCGGCTGGTGGCTCTGGCGGATGGGTCGCCGCTCGCGCGTGCGGTCCATCTTCTACGGTACGCAACGAAGAGGAACTCCGATGCAGTCTCCCGATTGGCCCTGGGACTCGGGGCGGCATCCCAAATATGACGGTTTCATTACAATCGGACCACAAAGGTAAAGGACCTGTAACCGTTTTCGTGACCATGTGAAGGGCGTCATGCCCTAGAACTGAGTCGACCCCTCAAGGGTGACCATCCGGTCGCTCGGGTCATCAAATGGAGGTAATACAACATGCTGCTTGCAGCAAGCAATCCACTCGGGCTCGAAGGAGCCTCAGCGGAGCTGGTGTACAACGGATTCTCCTTCGCCGTCGCGGCGATGGGAATCGGATTCGTGTACTTCCTCGTCTCCCGCAACCGCGTAGCACCGCAATACCGCAGCGCCGTCACCATGTCGGCGATGATCTGCGGTATCGCCGCCTACCACTACTGGCGCATCTTCGGCCAGTTCAACAGCGACTCATGGAACGAGGGCTACCGCTACGCGGACTGGCTCCTCACCGTTCCATTGCTCGTGGCTGAACTCGTCGTCGTGTCCGGTTTGAGCAAGGAAGCAGCGAAGAAGGTCACCCCACGACTCGTCGTGGCGGCCCTCTTGATGATCGCCACCGGTTATCCGGGCGAGACCGCAGAGGCTGGCAGCAGCACTCGTACGGTCTGGGGCATCATCTCGAGCATCTTCATGCTCTACGTGCTCTACGAATTGTTCGCTGGCGAGGTGGGCAAGGCCCTCAAGTCACAGAGCGGAGAAGTGGGATCGAAGCTGAACAACGTTCGCTACCTGCTCCTCTTCACCTGGGGTGTCTACCCGATCGCCTACATCTTGGGCGATTCGACCAGCTGGCTCGCCGAAACACTCGGTCTGAGCAGCAGCGATGCAACCACCGCGATCCAGTTCGGCTACACCGTGGCCGACGTGTTGGCCAAGCCTGGTTACGGCTTGATCATCCTGGGAATCGCGATTGCGCGCTCCAACGCAGAGGGTTACCGAGCCGCCTAAGGCTCCCGCACTCTCCCACCCTTCGGGGTGGATGGAAAGACCCCGGTCGAAAGACCGGGGTCTTTCTTATTGTTCCCCTTCGCCACGCTCGCTCAGCCTCACGTGCAGCCACTGAGTGACCTCATCCACACCAATGGTTCCAGCAGCAACTTCGAGCATGAACGCCACAGCGTCGTCATCCGTCGATGTGAGTCGGTAGCTGTTCAATTCACAAAACATTCGTAGACACATCCACGCCAGCCGTTTGTTGCCGTCGAGAAGCGGATGATTTTTCGCGATTCGCACGCACAGCACCGCAGCTTTGGCTTCGAACCCCTGATAAAACTCTTGACCACCGAAAGAGGCCTCTGGTGCCACCAAGGCTGAATCAAGCAGGTCAAGCCGCGCACTTCGGGCAACGGTTTCAACCGATAAGCCCGTCACCTCTGCTGCAATGATGAGCGCTTGCTCGAGAGAAAGAAACCTCACTCTGCAAGACGACGAAGAATTTCCTTGTCTTGCTCTATCAAGAGAGCGAGCCGCGAACGAAAGTCTTTGTCGTCCCTTGAACGATCGATCTCCACCCGCAATGACTGGATGATGAGTTGATTGAGGCTGACGCCGCGCGCTCGAGCGACAGTCGCCGCCTCAATCGCAAGGTCGTGTGGAAGTCGCACCGTTGACTGGTGAAGGCTGGGTGGTTTTGATGTCATGCTGTCATGATATCATGACAGCATTACACCGCCAACCACACGCAACGTGTGGGCAACAGCCTCGACACCTCAGTGGTGGCGAGGGAATTAAGCGCGTAGGAGCAGTTGGCGCAG
>SXPW01000010.1 GCA_005793785.1 Actinomycetota bacterium
CAGGAGCGCATCACCTCCACGCGCGGTCGCTCGATCACCTCGCTGCAGGCCGTGTACGTTCCTGCGGACGACTACACCGATCCGGCACCGTTCACCACGTTCACCTTCTTGGACGCGACGACGGAATTGTCCCGCCAGATTGCCTCACTCGGCATCTATCCGGCGGTCGACCCGCTGGCATCGACCTCGACGATTCTGTCGCCCGAGGTGGTCGGCGAGCGCCACTACAACGTGGCCCGTCGCGTGCAAGAAATCCTCCAGCGCTACAAGGAACTACAGGACATCATCGCGATTCTCGGACTCGATGAATTGTCGGAAGAAGACCGCCAGACCGTGTCACGTGCCCGCAAGGTGCAACGTTTCCTCTCGCAGCCGTTCTACGTGGCGGAGGTGTTCACTGGCGTGAAGGGCGAATACGTGCCGACCGCCGAAACCGTCGAGAGCTTCGAAGCCATCGTGAAGGGCGAGTTGGACGACGTGCCCGAGCAGGCATTCCTCAACGTCGGCAGCGTCGAACAAGTCTTGGCGAAGGCCAAGGCACTGCAAGAGTCGGCAGCGTAAGGAACCACGGTGGCCAGCGGAGCAACGATGCGCGTCGAGGTGGTTTCACCCGAGCGTGTGCTGTTCTCCGGCGTCGCCACGCAGCTCATCACGCGCACCGAGAGCGGGGGCGAAATCGCGTTCCTCCCGGGCCATACGTCGTTCCTCGGGGTATTGACCGAGAATCACACGCGGATTTATCTGGAGGACGGGAAGGTGCAGAACGTCGCCGTGCACGGCGGTTACGTAGAGGCATCAGGGGGACACGTCACGATTCTCTCGGACAATGCCGAACTGGCTGAAGACATCGATGTCGCTCGAGCCCGCGCCGCAATGGAGCGGGCGGAGACCGCCATGCGCGGCGAACACGACGCCACCGTGGAGGCGGACCTCCGCCGTGCACATGCTCGCCTCTCCGCCACGGGCGGAATCGGCAACGCGTAGGCGTCGCGGTCCATCTGCAATGACGGCCGCCCCGTGAAGAAGGCACCGTTTTCCCACGCGCTCGTCACTGGTGCATCAAGCGGAATCGGCGAGGCAGTCGCCAACAAGCTCGGCAAAGCGGGCGTCGGCATGGTGCTCGTGGCGAGGCGAAAGGACCGCCTCGATGCGATCGCAGCGAGATTCCCGAGCGTCGAGGTGCTCGTCGCCGATTTGACCACATCGTCTGGTCTCTCCGCGGTACTTGAACGGTTGGGGAGTACGTCGTTGCCAAACATCGAACTCGTCGTCAACAACGCTGGCTTCGGCACGAGTGGCCCGTTCGCCGACGCCGACCCCGAGCGCCTCAGCCGTGAGATTTCCCTGAACATCAACGCGCTCACGCGCATCTCGCACGAAGCCGTGCGTCAGATGCTTCCGCGCGGACGCGGATACCTACTCAACGTCTCGAGCATCGCCTCGTTCCAACCCGGGCCCGACCTCGCCGTGTACGCGGCCACCAAGGCCTTCGTCACCAGCCTCACGGAGTCACTCCACGAGGAACTGCGCGGCTCGGGAATTCGCGTCACCGCTCTGTGTCCGGGGCTCACGCACACCGAATTCCAGAGCATCTCCAACACCTCGGGCCTCGAGTCGAACTTCCCCGAGTTCGCCTGGATGTCAGCCGACGACGTGGCGCGCGATGGATTGCGGGCCGTTGCCGCTGGGAAGGCGATCTGCGTGCCAGGTCTCGTGAATAAGTCGCTCGCGACGGTGTCGACCTTCACGCCACGTGGACTCGCGCGCCGCATCGCGGGACTTGCGACACGTCTGCGCTGATCGCGCTCCGACTGGTCCGTTCGTCGGATTACTCCGTGACGGTGATGCGAATCGGCGTGCGACTCGACCACGACGATCCCCCGATTGGACTCAAGAGCAGATCGTACGTGCCAGGGGAGAGCGTGGTCGGGATCGACAACGACAACTGCACGGGCTGGTACACGGAAATCCGCGTGATTCCGAGTCGTGGACGTCCACTCGTCGACGGCGGCAGCAGCGTGCTTCCGCATGCTGTCGGCACGTTGCCTCTGAGCATCAGTTGTGTGAGACCTCCAGCTGTGACGGTGGTTCCAGACAAGGAAACCTGAACCGACGTCGACCAACCTGCCATCGGTGAGCTGAACTCGTTGCCCTTTCCGATTGAAGACTTGCAGTTGTCGATGAGTTCCTGGAGCGTGCTGTTGTAGTCGAGTTCGGTGGTTTCACCCTGCATCACGGCATTAATGGTGACGGCAACGGCAATTGCATCGCCGCGCTTGACCGTCGTGCGGCTCACCGCTACGTCGGCCTTGGTGCCACCCTGAACGTATTGAGTTGGGAGCGTGAACGGATGGCCGTATGGCAACGTAGTTGTTGTAGTAGCGGCACCTGCACCTGCAGATGCCGTCTTCCAGCGCAATGTCTTCCCGGTCTTCGTGCAGGTATACGTGACTTTCTTCAGTCGTACCGTTGTTCCTTCGACGGTGCACTTGGTGTTGAGGATCTGCGGCGTGACGGCGCCGGCCGATGCTGAAGCCGACCACACGAGCGGCATGAGAAGTCCGAAGGCGAGCGTGCGGAGGGGAGGTTTCATGACCGCATAAACGATGTGACCGTCGGTGTGTGACACGGCCGTCGGGCCAGTGTTGGCTGTCTGCCGATCGTCACCCCGTGACCGTCAAGGTGATCGGTGTCGATTTGGTGAAACCAGTGGGACCAAGGGCGTCGAGTACCAGGTCGTAGGTGCCCGCCTTCAGTGATCGCGGAATTCGAAGGGTAATCGGCACCTCGCGGTAGAGGGTGAGCCGCACCACGTCAATGGTCAGGGGACTCGCGCTGACCGCGTATTTCCCGCACTCCCTCGCGATATTGCCGACCACGACGAGCGTGGTGAATCCACCGGCACTGACGTTGGTGCCCGCAAGCGAGACCGAGACGTTCGTGGCGAGTCCCGGCGTGGGCGGGGTGGTGGTCTTTGCGCCGATGAGCAACCGACAGGCGTTGACGAGGTCGGCGAGTTCGGTCATGCCCGTTCGAAAGAACGGGTTGATGAACACACCGCTGATGCGAACCGACACATCAACGGAGTCGCCTGGCGCGACGCGATCGCGGCCGATCGTGACGTCGGCTCGCACGTCGTTTGCGGTGATGTACTGGTTTGGCTCCTCAAAGTTGACGCCTCCCGGAGGAAGAATCGTGCTCGCGGTCGTGATTGTGGCCGGCACGCTCGTCGTGGGTGGCGTCGGTGCAGAAGTGGTGACTGGCTTCTGGGTGGTGCTGATCGTCGTGGTCGGAGCCACACTCGAGGTGGCAACGCCGCTCGAGTCTGGCAGCGAGGTTGTGGTGGTCACCGAAACTGTCGTATCGACGACGGCAGCAGTGGTCTCGACGGCGACGGTCGCGCTCGAGTCGCGTGGCGGCTGCTGACTGTTTCGTAAGGTCATCCCGCCGAGCAGCAGTACCGCAGTGGTGACGACTGCCAACAGCGACGTTGCCCAGGTGCGACGAGTGCCGCGAATCAACTCCGCAACCAGCGAGCTAGCCGATGTCGGCAACCCGTAGGACAAGTCCGCGGTGTGCGTCGCACCCGTGCGACGAAGCGGACCCAGTGCGATCACCTCGGGGCGCCCGCGTCGACGAACGGTGACCCACGGGCGCGAGAATCTCGCCCACCACGGCAAACGCATCGACACTCTCACCACGCCGCGCGCCGGGTCGTCGACGATCCGCACGTCGAGAGCCCGTGAATTCAACCCGGTGAGCACGGGAAAGATCGCAGACTCCGACGGTTCCGCTACTGCTGGGGTCGGAATCTGCACGACGACGTCGGGCAGGGAGTCGCGCTCGGGTGTCGCGACTCGATCGGCGACGACTTCACCAAAGAGTTTGCGAACATGCTCGAGAGCGACTGCGACCTCGGGATTCGCGACGTCGAGGTCGAGCACGAAGCCTGCGACGGTCCCCGAGTTTCCGTAGGCGATCGTCAGCACTTCGTTGTATTGGTCGAGCGACGACCACTGGCCGATCGGCTCGATGAAGCCCTCCCAACGTCGACCAACGGAGTCATACACGAGGCGAATGTCAGTCACGGCGCACCCCGATCGTCGAGAGGGCCGCTTGCAAGAGTTCCATCACGCAGCGCCGGCAACGCGATCGCCGCTGTCGTTGGGCCGCCGGTGTCCTGCTCATTCCGCTGTGATAACGGTCCACCACCGAGTAGATGACATCGTCCAGCCACGACTGTCCGACCGCCGCATCGCTGCCTTCCAGCAGCGCCAAATGCAGCACCTCGGTCGCGGCCGCATAAGTGATTCGGCTGTCGCACGACTTGCAGACGAAGCCGGAGGCGGCGACCCGGTGCATGGCGCTGAACAGCTCGTCGATGAACACCGATGACGTGGCCGTTTGGTCGGTGCCGGGCGGAGTCGGTGCGAGTCGGGCGGCGCTGACGATTGCGTGCTTCTCGTTTCGGTTACGCCGTGCCAGGTCGATCGCAAGATTCGACATCGTGCGGTAGGCGTACCGAGTGGCTTCGTCGTCGCTGTTCACATTCGGCAGCCTCTCGCTGCGCCGCTGCATCGAAGTCGCGAGCCGCTCGCAGGTCATCGCGACGAGGTCGGCCGGCTCGTCGGCCAGCCCGTACTTTCGCGCCAGGCGTACCGCCGCGACCGATCCGCCCTCGGAGACCGCCCAGCCGATCATGGCGTCGCGCTGTCGGGTTAGTGTCCAGGCGTCCATGGGGCGGATTGGCTCTGAGGCTAAATGACCGCCGAATCCTTGTCACTTCGGTGCCTCCCGACCGTTAAGAGGAGCATGCGAACAACAATTAAACGACCTATCGGTTGCCTGGCCGCGGCGACGTTACTGGCCCTGGTTGCGGTCGGCCCCGCAACGCAGGCCGCGACGCCGAATATCGCTGGCACACGATGCTCAAAAGCGGGTGTCATTCGCAGCGTCAAGTCCGTGGTCTTCGTGTGCGTGGGAGCGGGGAAGACCCTGAAGTGGAAGCAGACCGCAGGCGGCGGCCCATCGAAGGGTTCGTCGAACTCGACGACGGCGACGACGACCGCACCGACCACCACGACGACCGTGGCCAGGTCGTCCGCCGCGGCCATGGTCGCCGCAAAAATCAACACATTCGTGGCTCCGATGCGCACGAGGAACCAGCCGGTGCCGACGATCGAGTATCGATTCGGGCCCAGTGTCGGCGAAGCCGATCGCGCGATGACGCGACAGCTCGCGGAGTCGTTCTTCAAGTACGGGTCATTCCCGGAGCTTGCCAACTATCGAAACGCCATCTCGGTGTCGCTCAGTAATGCGGAGGTGATCGAGACGACTACTCCGTGGCACAACATTTCCAATTATGGAAACATCGCCGGCGCGTATACGGGCACGGGTACGTACGCGTTGGTAATCCAGAATCTCACCGCTCACCGTTGTGGCACGGGAGTCACCCCCGAAAGTTGCGCCACTCGCGACAATGGTGGTGCACTCGGGAGATTCAGAACTCGCGTGAACATCCTCCACGAGCTGTCCCACGGCGGCAAGGTGGCAGTAATGGGTTTTGACCCGTCGCTCATCAACTCGGCTCTCGACCGACTTCCGATGTGGTTTGCATCCGGCATCAGCAACATTCAAGGTGCGATGGTGCTCGCTGTCATCGACAACACGAGTTACTCGAACCCGAATATCTCGGCGGACCAGGCCACGCGATGCCGGAATGTGCCGATTTCGGTCAACAGCATCAATGATGTGAACGGCGACGGGGGCTGGGGCTGTAAAGGAAGCGGTACCGGGGACTTCGCGAACGAGATTCTCGTCGCGCGATTCGGCCTCGACAAAGTCATAAGTGTGATTTCCGAGATGCGCAGCAACCCGGTGAAGAGCACATGGCCTGACTGGTCGAGCGTTTGGGCAGACACCTTCCAGCGGGCATTCCTCCAGTCGCCGAGTTCGTTTGAACGCGACGTCGAGACATACCGAAACGCCGTGATCAACGGCAGAGAATTGCCTGCCGATTTCCTCGACGCCAAGGCTCGACCGTGAAGCGAACAAGGCGATTCTCGACGGCGGTCATTGGTGTCGCATTGTGCCTGTCGGCAGGTGCCACCACATCGGCCCTCGACGGAGCGCCTTCGATCGCAGGTTCCAAGTGCACAAGACTTGGCGTTCTACGCACAGTCAAGACCGTGTCGTACGTTTGCGTCGGGTCGGGCAAGTCATTGCGCTGGAAGAAGACCACTGGCGGGTCGACATCCAACGGCTCTGGTGCCGTGACCGTGAGCACCACTCCGCAGACCACGGTGCCTACGACGACGGTGCCGTCGAAACCGTGTCGTACGACGAGCCAGATCACCACACGACTGCCGAACGAGTTGCAGATGAGGGAGTGGAATGCGGTGGTCGCGAAGTTGCAGCCAGTCGTGGCGTCCGCCGACTCCACGGGTCGTACCACGGCCGTCATTGACACGTTCGAGGACACCTCGGTTGGCAATCTGACTTACGGCAGATACTACCCGATGTCGTATCCCACCGCCGTCGACGAGACACAAGGAGGTCGATGCGCGTATCTCGCGCTCGTGTTCGACCTCTTCGTTCGATTCACCGGAAGCGACCGCTCAGACGACACTGCCAAGACGGGAATTCAATCTGCGGTGAAGGCGCTACTACTCGCCGCACTGACGAGTCACACGAAGGTTGACGGTTATGACGTCGACGTCATCCTCATCGAGCCCGTACTCGACTATTGCCCCGGCAGAGAGATGATGGGCAGTCGCACGATCTGTCCGTGGAACGATGTGGGCTTCCTCTACTTCCGTACCGCGGCATTGACTCCGTCGGTGGTGTCTTCGACGGCGGCCTCGAACATCTTCAACCTGTCGGTGAGCGGGGCGACCTTTCCACCGCGCCCCTTCAGCCAGATCGTCGGAATCGGTGCGTCGACCCAGGCCGTCGTTGCCGGATCGGTGCGCGACTTGGTGCCGAGTGCGAACAAGACGCACCAAGCCAGCACCTATGTCGAATATTCCGACCGGCTCTACGAGATCGGCCAGACGCTGAGCGTCGACGCCGCTCTCGCCGTGCAGTCAATCTCGATTCGAACGGTGGGCCATGTGGGCGTGGTCGATGGTCGGCCATCCTCCGGCACGGGCCCGGCGATCCCGGCAAACGTGCGCACGCGGGTATACCGATACAACGGAACGGGCGACATCCCTCGTGCCACTCGGAGATCTGATTTCACGAAGCAGGTCGACGTCTCGCAAGCCGTCGCATTTCCTCACAATGCCTCGGTGACGTTCAATCTGCCGAGCGGCACGACGTTGAGCGCCGGCAAGTATCTCATCACGTTCACCATCTCAGGCTGGAATCCAGTCGGCTCATACATTCGTCTCGAGAGTTTTGCTGAGGGCAATGCCGGGCAGACCGACGCATACCCGGCGGGCAAGGCCTACCGCGCCTGCAATCTTCGCGACAAGATCGGTTATCGATTCACCGACAACCCGGCCGTCGCTAGCATCGGCAGCGAATCTCCTGGCACCGACTGTGAATTCTTCTATCCCGAGGTATCCAAGGGAGAAAACCCGGCCCGCGGTATGCAGCACACGTGGGTGTGGTCAGACATTGCGATGACGCTCAACGCGCCGTGATGCATCAAATCGTTACGTAGATCGAACCGCCGCGCTCGGTGGCGGGATACTGCGTCAGTGCCCTGGCAGCCGGGCCCTCGATCACCGCGCCGGTCGATGCATTGAACACCGCGCCGTGCGACGGACAGGTGAGTTCGTTGACCGAACTCTGGTTCACGAGCGAACCCTGGTGGGTGCACGATCTGTTGAAGGCAACGACTCCGCCCGCGGTTCGGGTGAGCACCACGGCGAAGTTCCTGCCACCCGAGGTGACGATGGCGGTCGCGCTCCTTCCAGCAACGAGAGCGGATGAGTCCAACACCTTCACCTCACTGGTGGTTGGTTGGGTGGTCGTTGCCTTCACTCTCTTCCACTGGAGGCCGGCACCGGTCTTGGTGCACTCGAAGGTCTTCGATCCATCGGTGGTTCGGCGTCCCAACTTCTTGCATGTGTCGCCCGCACGAATGACCGGAGCCGATGTTGCGTCGGCGACGGAAGGCGAGAACAGGAAGGCAACGAATCCCGTTGCGAGCATGCCAATGACGGAGCGGCGGTTCATTCTGTCCATTGGGAAAGAATACGTGGATACGCTGACCGTCCGTGAAGCGTCCGACGAGAATTCTCGCAGTGTTCACCCTCGTGATCATGGGATTGGTCTCTGGAGCGTTCACTACGGTAGGCGAGGTCGGCGCATCGAGGAGCCCGGCGCGAGTACTGGTACTCGGAGATTCGGTATTTCATTCGTTCGCCCATGTCGACTCCGCGGCGGAATTGATGAACGAACGCCAGTCGACGATCTTCGCCACGCAAGGTTGTCAACGACTCGTCAACGAGGGCTGTATGGACTTCGCCAAGTTGAGCGCCCTACAGCAACTTCGTCGTCATGCCGGCAAGTTCAGCGACGTGGTCGTGGTGGGGACCGGCTACAACGACCGAATCGGTCCGGAATTCAGGGATGCCGTCGTTGCAATCACCGACGAGGCGCGGCTGCAGGGCGTGGATGTGTTGTGGGTGACCTACCGGGAGACCGGCAATGTTCGGAGCAAGTCCAGGGTGTTGAACGATCAATTGCGAAAGTTGGATGCCCGCATTGACGACTTGTTCGTGTCGGATTGGAACGAGTACAGCAAGGGGGCGGAAGGTTGGTTTCGTGACGACAACGTGCACCTCATCACCCGAGGCGCAATCGGGCTCGCTCGACTACTGAACGCGGATCTTGCGCCGATACTGGCCACCCGAGACGCCGTCCGAGTACCGCCCGCGTCGGGCTGACTAACGGAATTCGGCCGACGAGTACTGGCCGATTCGGTCGGCCCGGTGTCGCGTATCGATGGTGCGGATGGTGCCGCTGCGCACTCGCATGACGAGGCTTTGCGACGTCGCGCCGTAGGCGTC
>SXPW01000090.1 GCA_005793785.1 Actinomycetota bacterium
GACCGTCTGCAACATGTCCATCGACGCAGGCGCCCGAGCGGGCCTCGTCGCCCCCGACGACACCACCTTTGCCTACCTCGAAGGTCGACGGCACGCGCCACGCGGCGCCGCGTGGGAAGCGGCGCTCGACGATTGGCGAACGCTGCGCACCGATGACGGTGCCGCATTCGACACGAGCGTCGAGATCGATGCGACGACCCTCACTCCGCACGTCACCTGGGGAACAAATCCCGCCCAGGTGGTGTCGATCGACGGAAACGTTCCGTCACCCGACGAATTCGGAGACGCCACCACCCGCGACAACGTCTCCCGCGCACTGCACTACATGGGACTCAACGCCGGTGCACGCATCCGCGACATCCCCGTCGACACCGTGTTCATCGGCTCGTGCACGAACAGCAGGATCGAGGACTTGCGCGCCGCCGCCGAGGTGGCCAAGGGACGATCGGTGAAGGTGAAGCGGGCAATGGTGGTGCCGGGCAGTCACGCGGTGAAACAGCAGGCCGAACGCGAGGGCCTCGACCGCATCTTTATCGAGGCCGGATTCGACTGGCGCGACCCCGGGTGTTCGATGTGTTTGGCGATGAACCCCGACAAGCTCGCCCCGCAGGAACGCGCCGCCAGCACGAGCAACCGCAACTTCGAAGGACGCCAAGGTCGCGGCGGTCGCACGCACCTCGTGTCACCCGCCGTCGCCGCCGCCACCGCGCTCTCCGGACACTTCGCCACGCCGCAGGACCTCGCATGAAACAAGTTCGAGTCGTCTCGGGTAGGGCCGTGCCGCTCAAGCGCAGCGACGTCGACACGGACCAGATCATTCCGGCCGAGTGGTTGAAGCGCGTCGAGCGAACCGGCTTCGAGAAGGGTTTGTTCTCCACCTGGCGCGACGACCGCAACTTCGTGCTCAACGACGAGCGCTACGCGGGTGCGAGCATCCTCGTTGCCGGTCCGTCATTCGGCGTGGGCTCCTCGCGCGAACATGCCGTGTGGGCACTGCAGCAGTACGGCTTCGACGTGGTGATCGCCCCGAGTTTCAGCGACATCTTCCGCAACAACTGCACGAAGAATGGTCTGGTGCCGGTCGTACTCGACGCCTCGATCGTCGAGACATTGTGGACCGTGATCGAAAGGGACCCCTCGACCGAGATCACGGTCGACGTGGAACGACTCGTCGTGGAGGTTCCCGCCGCGGGTGCCCGTCATCCCTTCGTGCTCGACGCGTCCACTCAGGAGCGATTCACGCACGGCCTCGACGACATCGGCATCACGCTCTCGCACGACTCCGCGATCGGCGACTACGAGCGTCGCCGTCCCACCTGGCTCACGTCGCGCTGAGCGACGGCGGAATTCAGGCGATGGTCGGCGTCAGAAAACTCGCCAGATCGGCGAGTCGTTTGTCGTTGGAGAACACCTCGATTGGTGGCTGCGGTTCGAGGCGCAACCCGCGTTGGATGATGCGGCACGTCGTGTGTTGGTTGTACTCCGCCAGGGAAATTGCCCAGCCATCGCGTCCTGCGCGGGCCGTACGACCGGAGCGATGGAGATAGGTCTTCACGTCGATCGGCGGTTCGTAATGGATGACCGCCGCAACGTCGTCGATGTCGATGCCGCGAGCCGCCACGTCGGTCGCCACCAACAGGTTGAGCGTGCCGTCGGCGAACTTGGAAAGTGACCGTTCGCGTGCTGCCTGCGACATGTCCCCGTGCAACGCCGACGCCTTGACGCCGAGCTTCTGCAGCGACTCCTCCACCTTGTCGCAGAGTCGTTTCGTGTCGCAAAACACCACCGTCTTGCCTGCCCCCGCTGCCACCGCCGCAACGACGCGGTCCTTGTCCATGCGGTGGACCGCCAGGAACAGGTGTCGCATCGTCCCCACGGTGGCCGTCGGGGCGTCGATGGATACCTCGCGCGGATCGTTCATGTACCGGCGCACCAGGTTGCCGACCTGACCGTCGAGCGTCGCGGAGAACAACATGGTTTGGTGCGGTCCCGTCACGTGGCGAAGCACCCACTCCACCTGCGGCATGAATCCCTCGTCGGCCATTCGGTCTGCTTCGTCGATCACGACGACCTGCACCTCACTGAGCGCGAGCTCCCCTGCCTTCAGCAGGTCGATGAGGCGCAATGGCGTGGCGACCACGATCTCGACACCGGCAGCCAGGCTGGCGATCTGGTCGTCGCGCGAGGCGCCCCCGTACACCGCCAGCACCCGTCGTGCACAGTGCTTACCGATGGGTTCGAGCACCTCGGCCACCTGCAGGGCCAACTCACGGGTGGGTACGAGCACCAAGCCACGCGGTGCGCGCGGTCGACTCGCGGCATCGGTGCGAGCCAACATCGGCACACCGAACGCCAGGGTCTTGCCCGACCCCGTGCGGGCCCGTCCACAAAGGTCGACGCCGGTGAGCGCGACGGGAATCGCCTCGGTCTGGATCGCAAACGGCGAAGTGAATCCAGCCGCAGCGAGGCCGGAATCGACGTGGGCTGGAACGCCGAGTGCGGCGAACTCGGTGGACTGCGACATGCTCTTCGTTCACGCTACTTGTGGGGTGTCGTCACACTGCGACGACGCCGTTCGATGAACGGACGGTGACGTGCTCCATAGTGCTCTTCGGGAAGACTGACTCGTGAGTCAGTATCGGCTGACAAGTCAGACAGTAGACGCTGACGATGTTTCTCGCTATGGTGCTACTTCGGTATTGACGCCAGGGAGGTGTACTCATGACAAGAACCACGACTGCACGGCAGAGCGCGACTGGTCGCAACATCGTGCTGCATGACATTCACTCCGGGCGCAAGGGTCCGGCTTACGACTGGCAGGCCGTGTTGATTCCGAGTGACACCGTTTTCGAAGCGTCGCTGCAGATGATCCTGGCCACGCCGGCCATTTCCGGACGAAACCGCAAGTCTCGCCGCCGTTCATGATCAACGACCTCTCGAAGGTCGGAGCGCATCGACCACGTCGCCTCCTGATGCTGGGCTGCGGCTCGGTGGCACAGGCCACGATTCCCCTGCTCATCCGTGACGTCAAACTGGCGCCCGCCAGCATCACCGTGGTCGACTTCGTCGACAATCGCGGGCGAATCGCCGACGCAATCGCCGCCGGAGTCAACTACGAGCAGGGTCGGGTGACGAAGGAAAATCTCGACGAGTTCCTGTCGGCGCGAGTCGGCAATGGCGACGTCATCCTCGATCTCGCTTGGAACATCGACTGTCCCACCATCCTCACCTGGTGTCGCGACCACGGCGTGCGGTATCTGAACACCAGCGTGGAATTGTGGGACCCGTACTACGACATGCACAACACGCACCCGCTCGAACGAACGCTCTACGTACGACACCAGGGTTTGCGCCGCATGATCGAGTCGTGGCCGGACAACAACGGTCCCTCGGCGGTGCTCGAACACGGTGCGAATCCCGGTTTGGTGAGCCACTTCGCCAAGCGGGCCCTCACGGAGATTGCAACTGCGCTGCTGAAGGACAAGAAGGCCGGGGATCGGGCCAAGTTCATCGAGGGCGCACTGGCCGAGGGTCGATTCAACACCCTGGCCATGCTGACTGGCACCAAGGTCATCCACATCAGCGAGCGTGACACCCAGATCACCAGCGCACCGAAACGAGTCGATGAATTCGTCAATACGTGGTCGATCGAGGGCTTCTACGAAGAGGGCGTAGCGCCGGCGGAACTCGGTTGGGGAACCCACGAGCGTTGGCTGCCACACAATGCCCACGTGCACGACGACGATGGTCCGTGCAATCAGATTGCCCTCGCCCAACCCGGCATGGAAACCTGGGTGCGCTCGTGGGTACCGTGCGGAGAAATCCTCGGGATGATCATTCGCCACGGCGAGGCCTACACGATGAGCGACCACCTCACCGTCTGGAACGAGGACGGCACCGCCAAGTACCGGCCGACCGTGCACTACTCGTACTGCCCCACCGACGCCGCAATCATGAGTGTGCAGGAATTGCGCATGCGTAATTGGAAGATGCAGTCGCAGCAACGAATCCTCAACGACGAGATCGAATCGGGTCGCGACGAACTTGGCGTACTCCTCATGGGCCACGACTACAGGTCGTGGTGGACCGGCTCCCTCCTCAGCATCGACGAAGCGCGGGCGATCCTGCCCAATCAGAGCGCCACCACGCTGCAAGTGGCGGCTTCGGTGGTGGCTGCCACGTGCTGGATGTTCAACAACCCCAACGGCGGTGTACGGGTGCCCGACGACTTGCCGCACGACGAGGTCCTCAAGGTTGCCTACCCCTATCTCGGCACGTTCCAATCCGCCGCCGTGGACTGGGACCCGCTGCAACACCGCAACGACCTGTTTCCGGGATTCGGCAACGGCCCGACGCGGCTCGATCCCGCCGATCCGTGGCAGTTCGCGAACTTCCTCGTGCCGACACCGCGCGCGGTCTAACCCCATCCCTCGTCGCCGAGTGGCGACGGACCGATACGCTCAACTTGCAATGAACGGCGGCGCGATCCTCCTCCTTACCTAGCGGCGTCGGCCGCAGTTCGCCGACGTCGCGCACCAACTCCCGAGCCATACGGCCGGGAGTTTTTCTTTCTCCCCACCCAAGTCCGATCCACTTCTTTCCACCACAACGAAAGCCCCGACACCATGGCTCCAACACCCACCACTCCCAAGCGAATGCCCTACGACAAGTACGCCGCCTACGTACCGCTCGTACTGGCCGATCGCACGTGGCCGAACAAGGTCATCACCACGGCACCACTGTGGTGTGCGGTCGATTTGCGCGACGGCAACCAGGCCCTCATCGATCCCATGGACCCCGAACGCAAACTTCGGATGTTCAAGACCCTCGTGAAGATGGGATTCAAGGAGATCGAGGTCGGCTTTCCTTCGGCGAGCCAGCCCGACTTCGACTTCGTGCGTCACATCATCGAACACGACCTCATTCCCGACGACGTGACCATCCAGGTGCTGGTGCAGTGCCGACCCGAACTGATTCGGCGAACCTACGAGAGCATCCGCGGGGCACGACGGGCAATCGTTCACTTCTACAACTCGGTGAATCCGCTGCAACGGCGCGTGGTGTTCGGGCTCGACCAGGCGGGCGTCACCAAGATCGCGGTCGAGGCCGCCGCGTTGTGTCGCTCTTTGGAGGCAACGGTTCCGGGCACCGAGGTTCGCTACGAATACTCGCCGGAGAGTTTCACCCTGGCCGAACCCGAGTTCGCCGTGCACATCTGCGAGGCCGTGATGGACGTGATCAAGCCGACGACGGAACGACCGCTCATCCTCAACCTGCCCGCCACCGTCGAGTGCTACTCGCCGAACGTCTACGGAGACGTGATCGAGTGGTTCGGGCGGACCATCAAGCAACGACAGTCCATCGTGCTGTCGTTGCACCCCCACAACGACCGTGGCTGCGCGGTTGCTGCCGCCGAGTTCGGCGTGATGGCCGGCGCCGATCGTGTCGAGGGCACGCTGTTCGGCAACGGTGAACGCACCGGCACCGTCGATGTGATCACCCTGGCGATGAACCTGTTCGTGAACGGCGTCGACCCGAAATTGGACATGAGCGACATCGACGCGCTGCGTCGTGATGCGGAATATTGCAACCGGCTTCCGGTGCCCGAGCGCCAGCCCTATGCAGGCGACCTCGTGTACACGGCGTTCTCCGGCAGTCATCAGGACGCCATCAAGAAGGGCCTCGATGCACTGCCCGCCGACTACTCGACGTGGGAGGTGCCGTACCTCCCGCTCGACCCCAAGCACGTCGGTCGCACCTACGAGGCGGTCATCCGGGTCAACAGTCAGTCGGGCAAGGGCGGGGTTGCCTACGTGATGAAGACCGAACACGGCTTCGATCTGCCGCGGCGACTGCAGATCGAATTCTCACGGACCATCCAGCACATCACGGAGGATTCGGGCACGGAAATCGCGCCCGGGTTGATGTGGGAGGCCTTCGAGGCCGAATACCTCTCCAGTGCCCCGAAGTACTCGCTCACCAGCCACGAGCTACGCAGTTCGAGCGACGGCGTCACCAGCATCACCGCGCAAGTCGAGGCCGACGGCAAACGTCTGACGTTGCGCGGCGAAGGCAACGGACCCATCGATGCCTTCGTCCACGGTCTGCGCCAGGAGTTCGGCGTGAAACTCGACGTGAAGGATTACGTCGAACATGCGCTCAGCCAGGGTTCGGAGGCCTCGGCCGTCGCCTACATCGAGAGTTCCAACGAATCGGGCGACGTGTGCTGGGGCGTGGGAGTACACCCGAGCACGATCACCGCATCGCTGCGCGCGGTGCTCAGCGCGTTCGAGCGTCAGCAGCGTCGTCGATAACTTCTCCGACCTCGAGTTCGAAGTCGGGATCATCGACGATTGCATCGCCGTCGTGGGACTTGCCCTCGACGTCGATTCTCGGGAGCAGCCGATCGAGCCAGCGCGGCAACCACCAGTTGCGATCTCCGAGGAGTTCCATCGTCGCCGGCACGAGCAACATGCGCACGACGGTGGCGTCGAGCAGTACCGCGACAGCCAATCCGAATCCGAACATCTTGATACTGCGATTCGGGTCGAGTACGAAACTTCCGAAGACGAACACCATGATCGCCGCGGCGGCGGTGATGACCCGCGCGGTCTTGGCGAGTCCGTCGGCGACGGCCAACTCGTTGTCACCGGTGCGGTCGTATTCCTCCTTCACGCGCGACAGGAGGAACACCTCGTAGTCCATCGACAAACCGAAGACGATGGCGAACATCATGACCGGTAGCCACGGATCGATCGGCGCACTGCCACCCAGTCCCACCAGTGATGCTCCCCAACCCCACTGGAACACCGCCACCACGGCACCGTAGGCCGATCCGATCGAGAGCAGGTTCATCAGCACCGCCTTCAACGGCACGAGCAACGAACGGAAGACCACCATCAGCAAGACGAACGACAGCAGCAGTACCACCGCGAAGAACAATGGCAGGCGTGCCGCCAGGTAGCGACTGAAATCGACGTTGACTGCGACGTTGCCGGTGACCTTCACGTCGAGACCGGAGTCCCCGACCGTTGTCGGAATGGCGACCTCACGCAGTTGTTGGACGAGATCGGCGGCCTCCTGCGACTGCGGCGACCCGACGGGATACACCGTCCACAACACGGCGGTCGGTGTGCTGGGATCGTTGGGAATCGCCGGACTTGCATTGACGATTCCAGGGGTCGAGGCGAGCGTGCCACTCAACGCTTGGGCAGCGGCGAGTTGATCCGGTGAATCGATGGCCGCCACCAGTGTGAGCGGACCGTTGAAACCCGGACCGAAACCTTCGGCGAGCAGGTCGTAAGCCCGCTTCGTGGTGGAGTCGGCGGGATAGTTGCCTTCGTCGGCGAAACCGAGGCGCAATGAAAGTACGGGGACCGTCAGCGCACCGAGTACGCCGACAC